>DATMXP010000018.1 GCA_035561515.1 Terriglobales bacterium
CTTATAAGTCCTTTGGAATCATATATGTGGAGCCCGACGCACGCGTAACTGCTTTGTTTTCTTATATGAGGCAAAACAGGGGGGGAGGGGGTACCCCTCAAACTTTCATCGCCCTCTCGGTGTCCAGCACCAGCAGTAGCCGCGTCTTGAGCTTGTATGCCCCGCGGATCATCTCCCGCGCCATGCCCTGTAACGTATCCGGTGGAGGCTCGAATTCATTCTCCTGCACCTCCACCACATCGCCGATCTCGTCCACCAGCAAACTCACCGCACCATCGTCCGACCGAACCACCACGTTCATCGGAACCACGCCCCGATCCCGTTCCGCCAACTCCAGCCTCCGTCGAAGGTCAAGCGCCGTCACGATCTGCCCACGCAGATTGATCAACCCGCCCACCGCCCGGTTCGCCAGCGGAACACGCGTCGTCTCCTGGTGGCGGATCACCTCTTGAACTTTTTCAACTTCCACTCCAAAAAAGAGTCCGTCGAGCAAAAATGTGCAAAACTGCTGCGTCGCGCTCATCGTCTCGCCTCCTGTAAATTCGGGTTCTTCATCAGCGCTTCCACGTTGAGCAAATCTGTTACGCGACCTTGAATCACCGCTGAACCAACACGATCGCTCTTCACCTCATCACTCTCCATCGCGACTGCCTCCTCGACAATGTCCACGATCTGATCGACGATCAATCCAACGCTGCGTCCTTGCTTCGAGTAAACGATCACCTGCAATGTCTGCTGCTTCTCGGTCGCGTTCTCTCCATCCAGTTCTTGTGCGATATCGATCAGCGTCATGATCTGACCTCGATATTGCACGACCCAATCGCTTCCCGAAGGCTCGATCATCTTCGCCGGAAATTCCTCCAGCCGCGAAACAGCCGAAAGCGGAATCGCCATTCGCCTGCTTCTGCCAACTTGGAACACAAGCCACGCGTCGCGTCCAACCGCTGAATCTGTTGCTCGATGCTCCGTTTCCAGCGCTGCGCGTTCGCGTACTTCCGTGACAACACTCGACATCTGCGCAATTCCCAGCACATCGAGAATCAACGCTACTTTTCCATCGCCCATGATCGTTGCTCCGGCGAAACACGATAGCCCCTTGAACTGCTTGCCCAAAGGCTTCACCACGATCTCTTCCGTGTCGTTGATCTCGTCCACAACCAGCCCGAATTGCCGATCGTCCGCCTGCAACACGACGATATTCACTGCATCGCCATGCGCAGAATTGCCAAGCTCTAATTGCTGGTTCAGATAAACCAGCGGCAACAGATTTCCGCGCAGCCGATAAACTGGCGCGCCATGAATCCGCTCAATCCCTTGTTCGGCCTGTTCGCCTTCCAGCCTGACCAGTTCGAGTAAGCTCACTTGAGGAATGGCAAAACGTTCGCAGCCGCTAGTCGCAATCAACGCCAGAATAATCGCCAGCGTCAGCGGAATCTTGATCTTCAGCGTCGTGCCTTCGCCCTTGACCGTGTGAACATCGACCGTTCCGCCGATCTTCTCGATGTTGGTCTTCACCACGTCCATTCCAACGCCACGACCGGAAATGTTGGTGACCGACTGAGCAGTCGAAAGCCCTGGCCGAAAGATCAGGTTCAGCGCCTCGCGTTCTGACATGCGCGCCGTTTGCTCGGCCGAAATCTGTCCCCTCTCAAGCGCCTTCTGCTTCAACCGCTCAAGGTCAATGCCTCGTCCATCATCGTGGATCTCGATGTTCACCTGCCCGCCTTCGTGGAACGCCCGCAATGTCAGACGCCCTTCCTCGCACTTTCCCGACGCGTTTCGTTCCTCCGGCATTTCGATTCCATGATCGACCGAGTTGCGCACGATGTGCGTCAGCGGATCCTTAATGGCTTCAATGATGGTCTTGTCGAGCTCCGTTTCGGTTCCTTCCATCTCGATGCGCACCTGCTTGCCCAATTGCGCCGCGAGGTCGCGCACGACGCGCGGGAACTTGCTCCAGACGTTCCCGATCGGCTGCATGCGCGTCTTCATCACGCCTTCCTGAAGTTCGGTCGTAATGAGGTTCAGACGCTGCGCTGTGCCCAAGAACGCCGAGTCCGTTTCCGTGCCTGTGAACTGCAGGATCTGGTTGCGCGCCAGCACAAGCTCGCCCACAAGGTTCATCAGCTTGTCGAGCAGATTCACGTCCACGCGGATGCTGCTGCCGGAAACGTGACTGCCGGCTTCGGACTGTTGCAGCCGCAGCGCTTCGTTCAGGATGTCGGGCGAAACTGCGCCGCGCTCGACGAGGATTTCCCCCAGCTTGCGGCCGTCGCCGGCATGCTGCGCGGCGAGCGCTTCCTGCACGGCCTGCTCGGTCTTCTCCACCAGGATTTGCCCGAGCGGCGTGCGTTCTTCCAAAGCACTCTCCAGCAACTGCTTCAGTTGGGCGATCACGCTGCTGTAATCGCCATCACCTTCGCCGCCCGTGGAATCGATCGATTGCAGCACCTCGCGCAACGCATCGACCATCTTCAACAAACCGGTTGCGATTTTGGAGTTCAGGCGAAGCTTGCCATCGCGCATTCGACTGAGCAGGCTCTCGCCGACGTGAGCGACGGATTCCAGCTTGCCGAATCCCAATACGCCGCTGGTTCCCTTGACGGTGTGGATCGCCCGAAAGATACGCGCGAGCAGTTCGCTGGAGTCGGGTTCCTTTTCAAGTTCCACGAGATCGCGGTCAAGCTGATCGAGGTTGTCGTTGCTCTCGACCAGAAACTCTTTGATGATTTCGTCCATTTCGCTCATGAGACAAAGCTCCGCGAAGATCACGAGCAGGGAAATAGCCGCGCAGGATTAACGAATTTTTAGAAGGGAAATCAAAAACGCAGCGCGCCGGCGGGGGGAGGTGAACCGGTTGGCGCTGCGTTTGAAGCCGTGGAGGAGGACATTCCTACCGGCTGGGCAAGCTTAGTTGTAGAAGGCCTTGTTCTTGTCCACGAAGGCTTCGTAGCCGGCGGGAAGTTCGTCGACCAGGAAGATCGCGTTCGACGGGCAGACGCCGACGCAGGCGCCGCAGTCGATGCAGTTTTCCGCGTCCACATAAAGCTGTGGCACGGTCTCAAACTGCGGTTCGTCTTTTTTCGGATGGATACAATCCGTTGGACAGGACTCGACGCAGAGTTCGTCTTTGGTACAGGAATCAGTGATTACGTATGCCATGATTGCGCTCTCTCTCCCAATCAGTTCGGCGGTTTCGCCCGTCGTCTGCAATAACCCTACCGCCGCCTTGTCCAAAGGAACTGTGATGTGCGTCACGAGAGCGCGTGACCCTTTTACATTGGCTTGAAAGTTTGACTTTCTTGGGCGTTCCACGCTACTCTCACATTCACCTGTGACACGGATTCAGCGATTTACGGGCTTTACCTTTGCCGCCTGCGCCTATTACTGGCGCAGCGAGCGCGGCGCGGGTGGAGCGTGTCCTGAGATGTCATAGAAGAAAGATCAGCACACAATTCAGATTCCCAAAGCCGCGATATAGAAATCGCGGCTTTTCTTTTTGGAGCCAAAACGATGATCGTCAATATGTCGGTAAATGCCACTGAGCAGGAGATTCACCATGTTATCGAGCGTGTCCGGGAGGCCGGATTCCAGCCGCACGTGACCCGAGGCGAGACAAAGACGATTATCGCGGCAGTTGGGGCCGGCGGACGGCGGCACGAGATCGAGGCCCTGCAGGCGGCGGCGGGAGTGGAAGATGTGGTCCCCATCGCGCAGCCGTACAAACTGGTCAGCCGGCAAACGAAGCCCTCTCGCACGGTGGTACGGGTTGGAGATGTCGCGATTGGCGGGCCCGAGGTGGTCGTGGTAGCCGGACCGTGCTCGGTGGAGTCGCGCGAGCAGATCCTTACCACTGCCCGGGCGGTCAAGCAGGCGGGTGCTTCGATGTTGCGGGGTGGCGCTTATAAGCCCCGGACTTCTCCCTACGAATTCCAGGGGCTTGGAGAAGAAGCGCTCAAGTTGCTGGCAGAGGCGCGCGAAGAAACCGGGTTGCCGGTGGTCACGGAGGCGATGAGCACCGAGGATGTGGACCTGATCTGCGAATACGTCGACATGCTGCAGATTGGCGCGCGAAACATGCAGAATTTCGCGCTGCTACGGCGAGTGTCGACTGCGAACAAGCCGGTGCTGTTGAAGCGGGGGCCATCGGCGACGGTGAAGGAATGGCTGCTCGCGGCGGAGTACCTGCTGAGTGGCGGGAATCCAAACGTGGTGCTTTGTGAGCGGGGAATCAAAACATTCGAAACCGAAACACGAAACACGCTGGACCTGGCTGCGGTTGCATTGGCGAAAGAATTATCGCACCTGCCGGTGGTGGCGGACCCGTCTCATGGAACAGGGAAGCCGGTGCTGATTCCGCCGATGTCGCGCGCGGCGATTGCGTGCGGGGCAGACGGGTTGATCGTGGAAGTGCATCCGTGTCCGGAACGGGCATGGTCGGATGGGCCGCAATCGCTGACGCTGGAGGCGTTTGCGGAAATGATGGATGAACTCGACGAGCCGGCCCGCCGGGTTTCGGCACGGAAGGAGCAATCGAAGGCGGCGGATTAGGGAAGTCGGCAACCATTAAATCTTCCTCATCGCGTCTGGACACATATCTGCATTGTTTCTTCTGCGGTTCCGTCCGAGCGGACGGCACGCGAGGAGATTGCAGAAATGACGTGGTTTGCGAACCTGAAAATTTCAACGAAGCTGTTGGGCTCGTTCGTGATTGTTGCGGCAATTGCGGCAGTCATCGGATGGATGGGGCTGTCGACTTCCGCAAAGATGGCAGCGGTTTCCAGCGACGTACACAAGAATCATCTGATATCCATGCGTGAATTGCTGAAAGCCAATCACGCATTCCTGTCGGCACGCATAGCAATCCGTGATTCCTTGCTCACCAGTTCTCCGGCCGAACGGCAGAAGAAGTTCGCCCAAGTCGTTGAAGCACTGGACCAGGCCGACAACTACATGGCCGAGTACAAGAAAGCCGAATTGTCGGAACCGGAGCAGAAGCTACTGCCGAGTTCAGAAGCAGCGCTGCGCAATTTCCGCAAGCAAGCGGAGTCGATTGAAACTGTTGCCGTGAAGATGCAGGACCAGGCAGCGGTGGAGATCCTTCATGGCGTTGCGGGCGATGCTGCCAGAGAAGCGGCGGAATCACTGGACCAACTGGCCGAGATCAATTCGCAACTGGCCGCAGACAACAATGAGGCCAACGAGCGGACAGCGGCACGAGCACAAACAACGATTCTTACATTTATCGGTGTCGGAGTGCTGATCGCATTGAGCTTGGGATTTGTCATTTCGCGCGTGATTTCACGTCCGGTAAGGAAGTTGGGAGAAGCCGCCGATCAACTGGCAACCGGTGTGGTCGATCTGGAATTGCCAGCCGAAGACCGTAGCGAAGTGGGACAACTCTCGAGGTCATTCAAAGCAATGGGAGAGACAATACGCGATCGCTCAGTGGCTGCGCAGAAGATTGCGGGGGGTGACTTGTCGGTGGTGGTAGAACCCAAATCCGACCGCGACGTGCTGGCGAATTCGCTGAAGAAATGCGTCGAGGTGCTGAATGAGTTGATGCGACAAATGGCGAACATGGCCCAGCAACACGATGCAGGGGAGATTGACTCCTTCCTTGATACGGCCAATTTTGAAGGTGACTACGGGAAAGTGGCGCAAGGCATCAATGACATGGTTTCTGGCCACATCGCGGTGAAGAAAAAGGCGATGGCTTGCGTCGGCGAGTTCGGCCGCGGGAATTTCGAAGCGCCGTTAGAGAAGTTCCCCGGAAAGAAGGCCTTCATCAACGAAACGATCGAGCAGGTGCGGGCGAACCTGAAGGCGCTGATCGCAGACGCGGACATGCTTGTGAGGGCAGCGATTGAAGGCAGATTGGATACTCGCGCCGACGCGACGAAGCATCACGGAGACTTCCGCAAGATCGTCGACGGAGTAAACGAAACCCTCAACACGATCGTTGGACCCCTAAACATCGCCATCGACTCGCTTGATCGACTGGCGCAAGGAGAAAACCCTGAGCCGATAACGAGGGACTACCAGGGCGAATACAAACGTCTGAAGGAGAGCGTGAACGCGGTGACGTGCACAGTGAAGACCCGCGGCGAAGAAATGAACTATCTGCTATCGGCGGCACTGGAAGGCAATCTCGACGCGCGTGCGGATGCCAGGAAGTTCACCGGTGGGAACGCTAAATTAATTGATGGAATCAACGGTTTGCTGGAAGCGATCGTGCACCCGCTTCGTGACGCTTCCCAGGTTCTGGAAAAGATCGCGGCCGGTGATCTTACTGCCGAAGTCGAAAAACCATACAAGGGCGAGTTCAACAACCTGAAGCATGCGATCAATACTGTGTCCATCCAGGTGCGCCAGGCGATGCAGCAGATCGGGCGCAGTACTTCGGCACTGGTGATGTCGGCAGAGGAACTGAACAAGGTTAGTCATCAAATGAGTTCGAGCGCGGACGAAACGGCGGCGCAGGCGAACGTAGTTTCGGCGGCTTCGGATCAGGTCAGCAAGAACGTTCAGACGGTGGCTACCGGCGCGGATGAGATGGGCGCAAGCATCAAGGAGATCGCCAAGAACACGGCCGAGGCGACAAAGGTCGCGATCTCCGCGGTGAAGACCGCCGAAGCAACCAATGAGACGATCGAAAAACTGGGGCAGTCGAGCGCGGAGATAGGACAGGTCATCAAGGTGATCACATCCATTGCGCAGCAAACGAACCTGCTGGCACTGAATGCGACGATCGAGGCGGCCCGGGCCGGAGAGGCAGGCAAGGGATTTGCGGTTGTCGCCAATGAAGTGAAGGAGCTGGCGAAGGAAACTGCGAAGGCGACCGAAGACATCAGCCGGAAGATCGAAGCGATCCAGACCGACACGAAGGGAGCGGTGGCCGCAATCGGGCAGATCGGCGGAGTGATCCACCAGATCAACGACATCCAGAACACGATTGCGAGCGCAGTGGAAGAGCAGAGCGCGACGACCAATGAGATCAGTCGCAATCTGGCGGAAGCTGCCAAGGGTGCGGTCGATATCACGAAGAACATCAGCGGAGTAGCGGAAGCGGCAAGGAGTACGACGGCGGGCGCGGTGGATACGCAGAAGTCCGCGCAATCCCTGGAGCGAATGGCAGCGGAACTTCAGGAACTGGTGTCGCAATTCAAATACGACGAGCAGAAGGCGACGGCAACTGCCAGGCCCGTCGCAGCCAAAACCAGGGCGAACGGAAAGTACGTCGCTTCCGAGCGCGAAGGGGCATTTGCCGAAGCAATCCACTAATGACCTGCAACAAGGGCGGCCGAGATCACTGGCCGCTTTTGTTTTCTAAAGACTCCGCCCAAATAAGTCGAAGTAAATAGCGAGAACGATGGCAGGGATCATCGTGTCTTGGAAATACCGATAGTCCGAAGGACGTATGAAACGAATACGAGTGCTGGTGGTGGATGACTCGGTGGTGATCCGGCGGATGCTGCGGGAAGCGTTGTCGGAGGATCCGCTCATCGAGGTGGTGGGAGTCGCGGCGAACGGAAAAATCGGGCTCTCGATGGTGGAGCAGCTATCGCCGGACCTGGTGACGCTCGACATCGAGATGCCGGAGATGGACGGTCTCGACGTGCTACGCCAGTTGCGGGTCAGGCAGCCGGCCCTTCCGGTGGTAATGTTCAGCACACTTACGCAAAGAGGCGCAGTGGCGACACTGGATGCGCTGGCGCTGGGTGCAAGAGATTACGTCGCGAAGCCAGCGAATGTGGACGGGATCACGGCGGGCCTGCAGCGTATTCGCGAAGACCTGACACCGAAGATCAAGGCGCTGTGCGGGTATAAGGAAGCGATTGTTGCGGATCTGCTCGAAAAGAAATCGTGCACAGTGGGTCGGTCGACAGTTCGCTCCGGGCCGATCGAAGTGGTGGCTATCGGATGTTCGACAGGAGGCCCCAATGCGCTCGCGGAGGTGCTTCCGAAACTCGCCGAAGATCTTCCAGTTCCGGTGATCATTGTGCAGCACATGCCTCCTACGTTTACGCGATTTCTGGCGGAACGATTGAATGCGAGTTGTGCGCTCGAGGTCAGGGAAGCGGAAGCCGATCAGGTATTGGAGGCGGGCGAAATCTGGATCGCTCCGGGAGATTTTCACGTCGCAGTGCAGGCCAACGGCACGAAAGTCCATCTTCGGACGAATCAGTCACCCCGTGAGAATTCGTGTCGACCGTCGGTGGACGTCCTGTTTCGCACGGTTGCGCGCGTATACGGGAACAGGGCGCTGGCAGTGATCCTTACCGGAATGGGCCAGGATGGGTTGCGAGGCACGGAGGAACTGAAGTCGGCGGGTGCATTTGTAGTGGCGCAGGACGAAGAAAGTTCGGTGGTCTGGGGCATGCCCGGGTTCGTGGTGCAGGCAGGTTTAGCGGACCGAGTGGTTCCGCTGGCGAATGTCGCGCAGGAGATCACAAAACGAGTCGCGGCCGGAAGGCAGGCATTCACTCATCGGCTGGGAGCTTAACCATGGGGATCAGTACAGTTCATTTCGACTACCTGCGCAAACTGATGCGAACGCATACGGCCATCGTGCTTGATGAGGGGAAGGAATACATCGCCGAATCGAGGCTGGCGTCGTTGGTGTATGACGAAGGGTTTGGATCGGTAGACGACCTGTTCTTTGTACTCCGTGAAAGCAACTTCAGCAGCCTGCATCGCCGTGTAGTGAATGCGATGACGAATAACGAGACCTGGTTCTTCCGGGATGTGGTGCCGTTTGAAGCGCTTCGGAAGGCAATCATTCCAGAGTTGATGGTGAAGCGAGCGGCGGAAAGGACGTTGAGGATTTGGTCTGCGGCGTGCTCGAGTGGGCAGGAGCCGTACAGCGTGGTGATGATGCTGCGAACGGACTTCCCCGAACTGACTGGCTGGAAGGTTCAGGTGGTGGCGACAGATGTGTCCCATGCGGTTCTGGAAAGGGCACAGCGCGGGCGGTATTCCCAACTGGAAGTGAACCGCGGACTGCCGATCCCGCTCCTGAAGCGTTACTTTCGGCAAGACGGCCTGGATTGGCTGATCGCGGATGAGATCAAGAGCCAAGTGGAATTTCGCGATTTGAATTTGTCGGAACCGTGGGCACTCATGCCAGTGGTGGACGTCGTGCTGATCCGGAACGTGCTGATCTATTTCGACGTGCCAACGAAGCAGGACATCCTCGGGCGGGTGAGGAGGCAGATGATGCCGGATGGCTTCATGTTGATGGGCAGTGCGGAAACTACGCTGAACCTGGATAGTAGTTTCGAAAGAGTGCAGTTCGAATCTACGGCCTATTACCGGCCGACCTCGCAAGGCTGACAGATGGCAATAGAGCAGAAGGACATCTCACGGATGGCGGCGGAGATCTGGACCGGCATGTTGCAGATGGAGTTGGAGGGCGCGTCCCGTCCGGCGGTCAAGACGAACGGAATTGGAGCATGTGTACACATCAGCGGCGCATGGCAGGGTGCTGTGCTGGTGCACTGTTCGCTCGAACTAGCGCGGTTGGCAACAGCAAGGTTTCTTGCTGTTGATCCGGGGGAAATTGCCATTGAGCAGATGCGCGATGCCATGGGGGAACTGGCGAACATGAGCGCCGGAAGTGTGAAGCCACTTCTGCCAGAGCCATGCCAGCTTTCGTTGCCGTCCGTGGCTGACGGCACGGATTATCACTTGTCGGTTCCACAAGGGACACTGCTCCTGGAATCGACGTTCCAGTGCGGCGGGGAACCGTTGTCGATCACAGTTCTTCAAAGGCGAGACGGCCGAAACTGAATCGCGAGAAAGCGACGCGAGGAACTCTGAATGCATCCAAGTCAGGGCAACTTGGAGCGTGTTGATGAAACCTTTGTTTTGGGTTGGATTGGTAGTCCTTGTGCTTGGGATTGCGTCGTTCTTTTTCGCGATTCCGCGTCAGGAGCGGCACGGCATCACTGTCGGAGACGCATCGGTGGGAGTTACCACGCGCAATGACCAGAAAGTCCCGACTGCGGTCAGTATCGTGATGCTGGTGGGAGGCTTGGCGCTGATGGCGATCGGCGGCAGAAAGTAAACAGCCCACGCCGAAGCGTGGGCCATTGAGATTGTTGCGATTACCGGTTGCTTGTGCCAATAGCTGCCGCGCGGGCACCATTCTTTTCGGCGATGATCCGGCGGGCATTCTCGGCCAACTGCTTGGCTTCCGGCATGAGTTCCAGTGCCTTCTGAACAAGCGGGTCGGCTTCCGCACGAATCTTGAGTCCCTCTTCCTGGCCGTAGGCGTCAACGAAAATCTCGCTCTTGATATTCGAACGGAGCCAATCGTTGATCTCGCTGATTTCCTGTTCCGTGAAGGGAACCTTTTCTTCGGTCAGGAACTTTCGGAATTCCTGCATGACATTGTCGTCAACCACGAAGTTCTTCTGGACCTGGTGGTTGATGATGTACCGTTTCGCGAAATTGAAGAATGCGTACTTCTGGATCAAGCGATCCTGGAACGCATTCTGTTTGGGCGTGGGCACCTTTACGTCGGGCGTGATACCACCGCCACCGTAAACGGTGCGTCCGCTATCGGTGGTGCGCACCTCACGGTTCTGGTTGTTCTTGTCGTTCTCTGAACCTTCGCGGTTGTAGTAGTAGTCGTAGAGCGAGACGCCTGTGTACTCACGCTGGATCAAGCGGTTGCTGGGCGTGTAGTACTTCGCGGTAGTCAGAGCCAGACCGGTGTTCTCAGACAGCGGATACACGGTCTGAACGAGGCCCTTTCCGAATGTGGTTTCGCCGATGATGAGGCCGCGATCGTGGTCCTGAATTGCGCCGGCGACAATTTCAGCTGCCGATGCCGTGCCACGGTTTACAAGCACAACGATCGGGTAGTCGCGCCCGCCGTTTCCACGGGGTGCACGGTAAACCTTTTCAGGTGAAGAGCGCCCGTGGTGCGAGACGATGACGGCACCCTTCTTCAGGAACTTGTCGGCAACGCCAACGCCTTCGCTGAGCAATCCGCCCGGATTCTGACGCAGATCCAGTACCAGACCTTTCAGGTCACCCATTTCGTCGAGGGCGGCCTGCACTTCGCGTTCGGTGGTTTCCTGGAAGCCGGAGATATGGATGTAGCCGATACCGGGGCGAATCTGGAACTTCAGGTCCACGGAGTAGCGCGGAATTTCGTCGCGCGTCACAGTGAAATCAAGGGGCTTTGCGGTGCCTTCGCGCAGCACGGTGATACGGACCGTGGTGCCCTTGGGCCCTTTCAGCATTTCGGCGACATCCTGGGTGGTCAGGTTGTCGGTCGGCTTACCGTCGACGGCGATGATCACGTCGCCCGGGTGGATGCCGGCCCGGAAGGCCGGTGTCCCGGCAAAGGGAGCAATTACGATGACCTTATTGTTGCGGGGACCGACCTGCATGCCGACGCCGTAGTATTTACCGCGCTGCTCTTCGCGCAGCAACGAGTATGACTTCGGGTCAAAGAAGTTCGAGTGCGGGTCGAGAACATGCAACATCCCGGGGATCGCCCCGTTGTAGATGGCCTTGTCGGCGCTGACGGGTTCCGCGTAGTTCTGCTCGACGAGGTCATAAACCTGAGAGAACGTACGGAGGCTGTCACGAATCTCGGTATCACCCGACGCGGCATTTGAACTGACGCGCTGCCCGAAAAGGGCGCCGAGCGCTCCGCACAAAAGGATGATAAAAGTGACAAGGAAAAGCGAGCGGCGAGAACTACGAACCATCGGATTTGAATCCCTCGGGTAAGACTGACTTGCGACTGCCTCACCCTGCTACCTAAGTGGCAGTATAGCATGGTATTTTCGGCACTTTTAGCCGCGAAATACCTGCTCAAGTGTCAGATGCAGGACGGGGCTGCTAAGCTTCAGACGTTTGAAAACTTAGGTGGTTAGTGCGATTGCCGTATGGCCATCACCGAATTTAAGATGGTTATCACAATATGAATCTCGGCTTTACAGAAATGGCGTTCATTTTCGTCCTGGCCCTTATCATCTTTGGGCCGAAGAAGTTGCCGGAAATCGGTCGCCAGATAGGAAAGTTCATGGCCGAGTTCAGGCGAGCCAGTAATGAGTTCAAGTGGCAACTGGAAGCCGAGATGAGACAGATCGAGGCGGAGGCTACCCGGGAACGGCTGGCCAAAGCGGCTCCTGATACCAAGACCTCCTCGGAAGGCGAACCCCAACCCACACCCCCGAGTGAAGGTGAAATCTACCCGACGACCTTCGGCTTGGAATTCCGTCCCAAGACTTCGGGCTACGAACCGGGTTCGGAACTTGTGGACCCAGAAACTGTGAAGCCAGAGGAACTCAAGGGACCCAATGCCTAGCAGCGTCGAATCCGCGGCCGCCGCGGCACGGGAAGCATTCCAGGAAAAGATGTCGGCAATGAGCTTTCTCGAGCATCTCGAGGAGCTTCGTAAACGAATCATCTGGTCGATAATCGCTGTCGCGATTGCGTTCTTTGTTTGCTGGAACTTTGCCGAAAAGATCTACGGCTATATGCAGGAGCCGATCATGCAGGCGCTCCAGCGGAACCATCTCGAACAGAAGCTCGTTTATCTGAATCCGACCGAACCCTTCAATATGTACATGAAGATCGGTCTGATTGCGGCGCTGTTCGTGGCGTCTCCGTTCGTGCTTTACCAACTGTGGGCTTTTGTAGCTCCAGGGCTTTATAAGCGCGAGAAACGCTACGTGCTTCCATTCATGGTCCTGAGTGTGGGGCTGTTCCTAGGAGGCGGGTTTTTCGGGTACAAGGTCGTTTATCCCGCGGCCCTCGACTTTCTTATCAATTACGGAAAGCAGTTCCAGCCGATGATCACCATCGGCGAATACACCGACCTGTTTCTGACGATCATCATCGGGTTGGGCGTTGTTTTCGAGATGCCGATCCTGGTGTTTTTCCTGGCTCTCATCGGGATTGTCAGCCCCGGTTGGATGTGGCGAAACTTCCGCTATTCGATTCTGGCTATCTTCGTCGTTGCTGCCATACTGACGCCCACGACGGACATCATGAACATGTGCGTGTTCGCAGCACCGATGATTTTGCTGTACCTGATCAGTATCGGCGTGGCATGGATGGTGCATCCGCGTCGTCGCAGAGCAAAGGCCGAGTCCGAATCCTAGTCACCTTGTGCATGCCGAGAAACTCGGCGCTCATGGTGAAGACCGCGCTCGAGGCGCGGCTTTTTCGTTGTTCAGGTGTTTACATTTACACTTAGACCGTGAAGAGAACCGCACTATTACCGGTGTTCGTGCTGTTGGTGAGCGTAGTTTTGCTTGCGCAACCGGCGAAAAAGGCTGCTGCTTCTGCGCCCAAAGTGAATGCATCGCGGGCCATGCAGTTCACGCGCGAAGTAACGGCAATTGGCCCCAGACCCATCGGGAGCGCCGGTCACAAGGCAGTCGAGGCTTACATCCGGAAGCAGTTGAAAGGCGACACCGTTGAGGAAGACGTCTTCAAGGCGAAGACTCCTGCCGGTGAGTTCGAGATGCGGAACTTCATCGCGAAGTATCCGGGAACAAGAGAAGGCATCATCGTCGTGGGTGGGCACTACGACACAAACTACGGGCTCAAGCGTTATGTCGGCGCTAACGATGGCGGTTCGAGCACCGGCCTACTGCTGGAATTAGCGGCCCAGCTTCGCGGCAAGAAGCGCGAAGGTTACTCCGTGTGGCTGGTGTGGTTCGATGGCGAAGAGGCGGTTCGCGAATGGTCCGCAACCGACAGCGTTTATGGCAGCCGGCACCTGGCGCAGAAATGGCGGCAGTCTGGACTGCTGCCCAAGATCAAGGGTTTTCTGCTCGTCGACATGATCGGTGACGCCGACCTGAACATCGAGAAGGAACAGAATTCAACATCGTGGTTGCAGGACCTGGTGTACAGCGCGGCCAGCAAACTCGGCTACCAATCGTATTTTTATGGCAGGTCGATTGCGGTCGAAGACGATCATCTTCCGTTTGTACAGATGGGCGTACCCAGTGTTGACCTGATTGATCTCGATTACGGGCCAAACAACAGCTACCATCACACGCCCAAGGACACCATCGACAAGGTGAGCCCCAGGAGCCTGGAGATTGTAGGCAACACCGTACTCCAGACCATTCACCTTCTCGATCAAAAGTAGACCGAGCCCCTACGCGGCGCGCTCGTCACCCTCAACATTCCGTCTTTCTTCCCTGCGAGGATAAACAAACACGTCATCGCCCCGCTGGACGATGTCGTAGGTGAGAATACGTTCTTCGGCAGGGCCGTTCACGACACGACCAGAGTGCACATCGAATTGCGATCCATGCCACGGACACTGGACCGTACACCCGATCAGTGCGCCGTCCGAGAGCGGGCCGCCCCTGTGTGTGCAGTGATCATGGAACGCAACAATACCTTCCGCGCAACGTCCTACTGCAACTCTTGAGCCCTGGATTTCAGCCAGCATGATCTGTCCTTGCACCAGGTCGGAACTTTTGCAGACGGGCTGGTTCCAGTCGTTCAGTTCGACCACTCTTTGCTTCGAAGCGTTGGCATAACGATGGTCGACTGCGATCTGGTTGCGGTACACGAGCGTGGCTCCGAGCCAACCGGAGATGCCAATCAGTACTACGCCGATCGCGGAAAGCAGCAGCGATGTCGCGTTCGGACGCACGTCAGGCGATCCGCGATATGCGGCCACGGCGACAAAGGCGATGATCACCAGCAGGTTCAGAATGGCGTGCTTGTATCCACGACGACGCCCGCTGGAATTGGGTGGGACCACTGCGAAAAGGTCGATAGCGCCCGGTACCGCCGCGAGCACGGCGCCGATTAGTCCGGCAATGACGCAATACCACGCGGCACTCCAAAGAGAAGGGAAGTCCCTCCAGACGGAGATCAGGTCAAAGACAAAGCTGGTGACCAGAAGTCCGATCGGAAATGCGACAAGCATGGGATGGAGAGGGTGCGACTTGATGCTGGCGCGAGAACGCATGGGGAAGCTCCTCAAGGAGTGTGATTGCCGCAACGTGGGGAGGGGATGGCTTGTTACGGCTTGGCGAAGCGGGAGTTTTCGTTTCTAATGCCGTGCACCATGAAAACCAGAGTGCTTCTTGCTGTGATGCTGTTTCTGTTATGGGGTGTGTCTGCGCTCGGGCAGGATGCTTCGCAGGCAATCATCGATGGAGCTCTGAAGCCGTCTGCGATTGAGAAACAGCTGAGAACGCTGACGGACGAGATCGGTGGGCGCGTGCCGGGAACGCCGGCCATGGACAAGGCGGTGCAGTGGGGCGTAGCCGCTTTCAAAGAAGCAGGTGCTGATAGCGTAGTCGAGGAGCCGTTCACGATCCCGCAGAGTTGGTCGGAAGGCGAGACGAATTTTCAAATCGTGGCTCCGGTCCAATTCAAGGTGAAAGCCGTTTCTTTCGCGTGGTCACCGGCAATTCCGACGCCGCTGAATGCAAGAGTCGTTTTTGTGGGCAACGGCGGCGTTGAAGATTTTGCGAAAGCCGGCAGCGTTGCAGGCGCCATCGTGGTGGCGAACACCGATATGCTGAAGACGTGGGACGACTTGTTCGCCGAGTACATGAATGCGCCGGGGATCATTGATCGTGCGGTCAAGGGAAAAGCTGCGGTGGTGGCGTTTCTGGCATCGCGCGAGCACGCAGTTCTATATCGCCACTCGCATTCATTTGACGGACGTGTTGACGTGCTCCCCATATTGACCGTCGCGCGGGAAGACGGGGAGCGCATCGCGCGACTCCAGCAGTCGGGCGAAAAGCTCCAGGCAAGACTGGTGATGCCCAACAAGGTCGGTGGTCCAGCAAAAACGGCAAACGTTGTGGCGGAGATCCGTGGAAGCGAACTGCCGGACGAATACGTCATCCTTGGAGCTCATCTGGATTCATGGGACCTCGGCACAGGAGCACTCGACGACGGCTGCAACTCCGCTCTGGTCGTGGACGCCTTGCGAGCAATCAAGCAGTCTGGCGCAAAGCCCCGGCGAACCATTCGGTTCATCCTCTTCTCCGGCGAAGAGCAGGGCATGCTGGGATCGAGAGCATATGTCGCTCAACATCGTGCCGAGTTGGACAAGATTGCCGCGGTGATAATCTTTGATTCAGGAATCGGAAAGGTCACAGGATTCTCGCTGGGCGGGCGATCGGATGTGAAGCCGGTGGTCACCCCGATGGTCGCACCGCTGAACTCTTTGGGAGCGACAACTTTGACGGAAGATGCATCCTGGGGCACTGACAACTTCGACTTCCTGCTGGAAGGCGTACCGACGTTGGTTGCAAACCAGGAAACCGGCAATTATCTCGTCAACTATCACGCGGTTTCAGATACATTCGACAAAGTCGATATCGATCAGCTAAAGAAGCACGCTGCAATTGCCGCATGGACGACGTTTGCCATCGCGAATGCACCTGATCGAATTGGAGCACGACAGACGCGAGAACAGATCGGCGAATTAATGAAGCGCACAGGGCTGGAAGATCAGATGCGCGCGCTCGGAGGTTGGGACGAGTGGGAAAAGGGTTCAAGGGGACGGAATAGGTAAGGACGATTGGAAAATCTCTATTTCTGGATTGGCTTTAATGCATTCGTAGTCATGATGCTCGTGTTAGACCTGACGGTCTTTCATCGCAAGAGCCACACCATCAAGTTCAAGGAAGCGCTGGTTTGGAGTGCATTCTGGATAAGCCTGGCCGCGATCTTTGCAGGCATCGTTTATTACTGGCGCGGTCGTGCTGTTTCCCTCGACTTTATTACCGGATACCTGATTGAAGAATCGCTCAGCGTCGACAATCTTTTTGTTTTCCTTCTGATTTTCAAGTATTTCAAGGTACCGAGCCAATACCAGCACAAGGTGTTGTTTTGGGGAATCATCGGTGCGCTGGTAATGCGCTTTATCTTCATCTGGGCCGGCGTTGCGCTTATTAACCGGTTTCACTGGATCATCTACATCTTTGGCGCATTCCTGGTTTACACCGGCTTCAAGCTGTTCCGGGGCACGGGCTCCGACGTGAAGCCTGAAAACAATCCTGTGCTGAAGGCGTTTCGAAAGTTCTTCCCGGTCACAAGAGACTACGAACAGGATAAATTCTTTGTTCGGCACCGAGGCATTTACGCCACACCGCTGTTCCTGGTGCTGATTGTGATTGAGACGACCGATGTGGTCTTTGCAGCGGATTCGATTCCTGCCATCCTGGCGATTACGCGCGACCCGTTCATCGTGTACACCTCAAACGTGTTTGCGATTCTCGGCTTGCGGTCTCTCTATTTCGCGCTTTCCGGGATGATGGATCTCTTCCATTACCTGCATTACGGCTTGGCGGTCATCCTGAGCTTCATCGGGGTGAAGATGCTTCTGTCGAATTACGTGCACCTTCACACTGGGATTGCGTTGGGCGTGGTGGGCGGTGTTTTGGCGCTTTCGGTGGGCGCAAGCCTGATCTGGCCGAAGCGGGAGCAAGAGGCCTGACGGCTACTCGAACCTGACCTTGTCTCCTGCGACGATGGAGTGCTTCTTGAATTTGACATCGTCGTGGTCGGAGTAATCCATTCGGTAGTGAGCACCACGGCTTTCCAGTCGAGCCGCTGCGGACTTCGCGATGAGAGTGGCTGTCTGCCAGATGTTGCGGGCCTCATAGCAGCGGCGGCAGTCTTCTTTCGGCAGGGAATTCTGCACATCCTGCAACTGCTCCAAAGCGCGATTCAGGGATTGCCGGGAGCGAACAATGCCGACCTCACGCCACATAATTTCCTGTATCTGCCGAATGATTTCTTCGGCAGGCTTTGAAGTCTGTGTCGCAGCGTGGTTCGACTTGTCTTTAATCTCTTTCAGTTTTGAGCCATGTCCGGGTTTTGTGTCCTGATGCATGGTTCGAGCGGCGCGAGCGCCATAGACCAATCCCTCTAACAGCGAATTGCTCGCCAACCGGTTTGCTCCGTGTACGCCGGTGCAGGCTACTTCACCCGCAGCGTACAAGCCGGGAAGGGTTGTTCTGCCGTAAAGGTCGGTGCGGATGCCGCCCATGGCGTAATGGACTGCGGGACGCACGGGGATCATCTCCGTGCTGATGTCCACGTTGTACTTGAGGCATGTCTCGTAAATCCGAGGGAAACGCTTTTGCAGGAGTGCCGCGTTTTTGTGAGTGAGATCGAGATAGACGACGGGATCCTTGCTGCGGCTTACTTCAAGTTCGTGCGCGATGGCCCGGGCAACGACATCACGCGGCGCAAGTTCGCCTAGCGAATGGTATTTCGGCATAAAGCGGGTCATCTGCTCGTTGCGCAGAACCGCGCCTTCTCCCCGTAGAGCCTCCGACAGAAGGAACCGCGGCGTGCCTTTGACGTATAACGCGGTCGGATGGAACTGCACGAATTCCATGTCGCTGACTTCGGCACCGGCGCGGTAGGCCATCGCAACACCGTCTCCGGTAGCGACGCTGGGGTTGGTGGTCTCCTTGAAGACATGTCCGAGTCCACCCGTTGCCAGCAGGACGGCTGCCGCTCGTACCGGGTGAATGACACCGCCCTGGTCGAGCAAGTTCAAGCCGACTACGCGGCCATCTTCCACCAGCAAGTCGGTTGCGAATTCGAACTCACAGATGGAGATGTTCTTCAGCGATTTCGCTTTGAAATAGAGTGCGCGTCCGATTTCCTGGCCGGTCGAGTCGCCATGGGCGTGGAGGATACGATCACGGCTGTGAGCGCCTTCGCGGGTAAATGCCAGCTTTGTGCCATTGCGGTCGAACTGGGTGCCCCAGGCAATGAGTTCCTCGATGCGCTCCGGGCCTTCTTCGACGAGAACGTGAGCGGCGTCAGGATTCACGATGCCGTCGCCGGCGTTGAGCGTGTCCTGGAAGTGCAGGGAGATTTCGTCTTCATCGCTGAGGGCAGCAGCAATTCCACCCTGCGCGTACTGGGTAGCGGATTCCGTGTACTCGAGTTTCGCGAGTACCAAAACGCGGCCCGCCGACGCGAGTTCGATGGCCGCACGAAGGCCGGCTATACCGGCGCCGACCACAACGAAATCTGTTTCAGCTGGAACGCTCTTCATGTCTGCGGAAATGTTAACACCGCGCCCTAAGTTATTATTGATTGAGTGCAACGGGTTGATATCAATATACCTGCGCATCCCTACAGCGCAGTCATCGAAAATGGCCTGGTAAACCGGGCGGGCGTGTTCCTGAACGAATTGTTTCAGGGGCGGCGTCGCCTATACGTGGTTACCACAACGCCAATCCGCAAGATCTGGGGCGAAGCGCTGGCCGAGGCGCTGAAAGAATTCGACACTGTTTTCTTCGAGATCCCGGATGGCGAGAAGTACAAGACTCTCAAGACCGTCGAGGACCTTATCCGAAATCTGGTCAAGCGCGGTGCCGATCGGAAGTCGGTGGTCGTCGCGTTTGGGGGTGGCGTAGTCGGCGACGTGGCGGGTTTTGCTGCTTCCCTCTACATGCGCGGAATTGAGGTCGTACAGGTTCCTACGACACTTCTGGCGCAAGTTGACGCTTCGGTCGGCGGAAAGACGGGTGTGGATCTGGCGGAAGGGAAGAACCTGGTCGGAACATTCCATCATCCGCGAGCGGTACTGATTGATCCCGCAGTGCTGGGTACGCTGCCTGATCGCGAATTTCGTGCCGGCCTTTACGAAGTCATGAAGTGCGGACTCATTCGGCGTCCGGAGATTTTCGAGTACATGGAGCAAAATCGCGAGAAGGTGCTTCAACGCGATGCCACTGCACTGGAGTGGTTGATCAGTTCTGCGGTGCAGGTGAAGGCGGAGGTGGTGTCGGCCGATGAGCGCGAGGGCGATTTGCGCCGGATCCTGAACTTCGGACACACCATCGGACACGCACTCGAAGCCGAAACTCGTTATCGGCAGTTCCTGCACGGAGAGGCCGTAGCGTGGGGCATGGTCGCCGCTTCGATGATCGCGACCGCGGTCCAGAAGACTGAACCGGAAACTGCCCGCCGGATTATCTCGACGGTGCTGGCTTACGCTCCGCTGCCCAAGGTGGAATCGCGCGGTAAGCAGGTGATCAAGCGACTTGCAAGCGACAAGAAGACCATCGACGGCAAAGTGCATTTCATTTTGCCAACCGAAATCGGGAAAGTGGAGATTGTGAACGAAGTCCCGGAGCGTGCCGTGATCCAGGCAGTAGAAGAACTGAGGTACTTGTCGCAGACTGCCTGATGGAGACGGAAATCAAAACGGATCAAAAGCCGAAAGTGATCGGAGCATCGCCGACCGGTGCCAACGATCGCGAGTCGGCTTCCCGTGCCGTGCGCGAGATGTTCACGTCGATCGCACACCGCTACGACCTGCTGAATCACGTCCTCTCGTTGAACACCGATCGCTACTGGTGGTGGCGGGCGTCAAGAACATTTCGTCAGATACTTGTCCGGAGCGACTCACGCATCCTGGATCTGTGCTGCGGAACCGGCGACATGACGTTTGCTTTGTCGCGTCGTTCCGGCGGGCGCGCTGCTGAGATCATCGGCGCGGACTTCTCTCATGCGATGCTGCAACGTGCGGTGGTGAAGTCCCAAGGGACAAAGCTTCGGTGGGTG
This sequence comes from Terriglobales bacterium, assembly GCA_035561515.1. Taxonomy (NCBI): domain Bacteria; kingdom Pseudomonadati; phylum Acidobacteriota; class Terriglobia; order Terriglobales; species Terriglobales bacterium. The sequence goes on from DATMXP010000018.1 coordinate 20,557, forward strand.
GAGGCTGATGCTTTGCAGTTGCCCCTGCCGGGTGATCACTTCGACCTGGTGACGTCTGCCTTCGGGTTTCGCAATTTGGCCGACTACAACGCAGGCCTGTGCGAGATCTATCGCGTGCTGCGGAACAATGGCGAGATAGGCATCCTCGATTTCGGAGAGCCGAGGGGTCTGCTCGGGAAACTCTACCGATTCTATTTCCGTTCGGTGTTGCCCAAGATCGGCACTCTCATCTCCGGTGTACGCGGCCCCTATGCGTATCTTCCTGCGTCGGTAGCGCGTTTCCCCGCGCCGGAAGAAATGCTCGAGCGCATGCGGCAGGCAGGCTTCCGAGATGTTTCGTGGACGCCTTACACGTTTGGGATTGCGGGCCTTTATCGCGGCAGGAAATAATCAGCGTACAACTGCCGCCTGAACCTCTTCGACGGGACGGAAGCTATCCAATAGCGCCTCGCCGATGGTGTACTGAATGACCCGATCATAATCGCCACCCAGGAACTTTTGCAGACGAGTAGTGTCCATCGTGTAGGAGCCGATCATGTAAGGCAATGACTCGGGAGGAATCCCGGATATGCCGAATCTCCAGCCCAACCTCAGAATCAGCCACATGATCCAGCGCCCAGGAACTTCGATGATCCGTGCATCTGCCAACTGAGCTGCTTCCTGCAGATTCACGGGTGAGCCTTTCCCCGCGACATTCAGGACGACGAGTTCGTTCTTGCCCGACACGGGTTTCCTCAGAATGTAGTTGAGCAGCCGCGCCATGTCGTCTACATGCAGAAATTGGAAACGGCTCTGACGATATTTCTTTCCGGGAATAATCAGCGGGAGTCGCTTACCTTTTTTTCGAAGCTTCTCAGCGAACTTTCCTTTCCCTGTGGGGGTGCCTCGAAGGACTCCGATCAGGTAGTTCTGCATCGTCGCACCCGCGAAGATGTGCGGACGAAGAACATACGTCGTGCAATTGCCCATGCTTTCAGCGCGATATCGGACAACATCGTCGGCTTCCTGCTTATGGATGGCGTAGGGCAAGGTGTGGGCGCCGAGAGGGTAGTCTTCCTTTACTAGGTAGGGAGTCTCAGGACCATATGCAGATACGCTACTCGGAAAAATGAAGGTATCGACATTCGTGTTATGGCGGTTAACCTCTGTGATGGCCTCCATGACCCGGGCCGTTCCAGCAACGTTGATCTGCCACATCCGGTCTCTGTCCAGTACACCCGTGCGAACTGGATCAATAACGAAGGCCAGATGAACGACGGCGCGAGCCTTGGTTGCTCGAAGAACTTCAACCAAACGATGGCAGGCAGACTCCCGCGACAAATCTATTTTTTCGAAGCGTAGCGGAAGGTCGGTAACAGGGGCGGCGAAGTCTACGCCGATCACATCGAAGTCATCGACCAGCAACCTGAGAAGTCGCGTTCCCAGGTTGCCGGAGATGCCGGTTACAAGGATGGCTGGTTTGGAGTTTCCTTTCACTTTTTCGTTGTTGGTGCAGGTTTTGGGGCGGTGGAGGGCATCGGCTTCGTGCCAGTTGCAGCACCCGCATTAGAGCTCTTTGCCGGCGCTGTTCCCGGGCTCGCGGCGGCTGGTGCTCTCGTCGCACCGGCAGGCGGCGGAGCACCTGCGCCTTGATCCGCGGCGGTTAGCGCGCGGAAATACGGCTGGTTCACATCCGCCTTGACGTGCGTGCTTATAGCATCCACCTGCTGTTTCATTCTTTCGTTCGTTAACTGTGTTTCAATCTCGCTTTTAGCCTGCTCGAAGGGAACTGGTTTTCTGTCGTCGACGCGGTAAATGTAAACGCCCGCGCCTTCCAGCATCGGCTGGCTAAGTTCGCCCGGCTTCATGTTGAATAACTGTTGCTGTTCTGGGGAGAGCGCTTCTTTTCGCCAATTGGGAATCGACGTCGGCGGAGGCGGTGTTTTGAATCCGGCTGCTTCGTAAACGTCCTTTTGCACCTGCTCGAACGATTCACCGGCTGCCACGCGTGCCCGCGCCTTTTCAGCCTGTGCTTTCAGATCATCATCAGTTGCCTGCTTAGTTTCGGCACCGCCATCCGCAGGGCGGCTTCTCGGGATGAATATGCGGCTCACCGACAACTCTTCAAACCGGCCCGGATTCTGCTTATAGAAGTTCTCGACCTCCGCAGCCGAGGGCTTCGCCTTTTCCTGCATGTGCAACTGCATCTCGCGAGCGAGAACCTGCAACTGCACAAACGCCATCAGGTCGCGGAAGCGTTGCGATTTCTCAAGTCCCAGTTTGCGGGCTTCGTCACCGAACACCAGCATCCGTGAATATTCCGCGGCGAGTTGCTGCTTGGCAGATCCCGGCATAACCGGCGAGAGTGTGTTGGCCAGTTTCTCAAATTCACCACGGGTGACAACGGTCTTGCAGTCCTCGGAATTCGGATCGGTTCCGGCCGGTTTGTCGGGGCAGACTCCGTGAATGGTTATTACCGCGGCGGTGAGCGGGACGTCTTCCGGTTTGGTGACGGGTGGTGCAGTTGGAGTCGCAGGAGTCGTTGCCTGTGGCGCCGGTTTCGAAGTTGCGGGAGGAGCAACTTGGGCCGAGACGATAACGGCCGAGATGAGTATCAGGAAGATTGCTGTGCGCATGGATTCTCCAATCCCCATTTGCTGGTATGTATGCAGGAAAATCAGCGTCAGAATCCTAGCATAACCGTGCTTGGCGGATGCGTTGTGGAACAGCGATAATGGCACTTCGTGACATCGACAGCCACAACCAGCGCCGATCAGATGCGGTCGGAGAAGCGGAACGTCGCCCAGAACTCGGTCTGGGCAGCGTTGGGCATTACGGGCCTGAAGGTCGTCGTCGGTATCACAACGGGTTCTCTCGGCATCTTGTCCGAGGCGCTTCATTCGGGTCTGGACCTCGTCGCCGCCGTCATCACCCTGTTCTCGGTCAGAGTTTCCGACAAGCCTGCCGACCTCGACCACCAGTACGGACACGGCAAGTTCGAGAACTTCTCCGCGTTTCTGGAAACTGGCCTTCTCCTGTTGACGTGCGCATGGATCATCTGGGAAGCAGGGAAGCGGCTGTTCTTTCATGAAGTCGAAATCGAGCCCAGTGTCGCTGCGTTCCTCGTGATGTTTTTCTCCATTGCCGTGGACCAGTGGAGGTCGCGAGCCCTGAAGAACGTCGCGGACAAGTACGACAGCCAGGCGCTCGCTGCGGACGCGCTGCACTTTCGGACCGATATATGGTCAAGTTCCGTCGTCATCCTGGGATTGGCGCTAGTCTCAGTCGGCCGTTACTGGGGGATCCCTTGGCTTCGCATTGCTGACCCGCTGGCCGCGCTGGTAGTCGCCGGAATCGTGATCTCTGTCAGTTGGCGACTCGCGCGTCAGACGATCGATGCGCTTCTCGACGCCGCACCATCGGGAGCGAGGAACCAGATTCTGGATGCGGTGGAAAAGGTGGACGGCGTCATTGAGGTTGAGCGCGCCCGTATTCGTCGGGCCGGAAATCGGTATTTCGCCGATCTGGCGATTGGTCTAAGCCGCAACGTCACATTTCAACGGTCTGAGCAGGTTACCCGCGAAGTGGCGGAGGCGGTGCGCCGTATCCTCCCCGACGCCGATGTCGTGGTACACCCGACCGCCCGTGCGGTATCCACCGAGAACGTATTCGACCGCATCCGTGGGGTAGCCGCGTCGAGTAACCTCAACGTGCACGATATCAGCATCCAGGACTTCAACGGCCGCCTTCACGTGGAACAGCATCTTGAGTTGGACGAAACCCTGAAGCTGAAAGACGCGCATGATCGCGTCACCGAATTGGAAGCGGATATTCGGGCCAAAGTGCCCGAGATCGATTCGATTCTGACCCACATCGAAAGCGAACCGGCGACGATAGAAACGGCCGAGCATCTCGAAGCCAACGCGGACCTCGAACGCCGGATGAAGGAAGCTGTTTCTGACTTTCCTGGAATCCTTGATATGCACGAAGTGGTCTTCAAACGTGTGGGCGAGAAGCGTTACGTCTCATGTCACTGCACTATGGACGACGAGTTGCCGATGTCCAGGGTGCACGACTTGATGACCGCATTGGAGATCCGCATCAAGAACATGGACCCGAATTTATTCCGAGTGCTGATTCACCCGGAGCCCAGCACGGACAATCTTCGGTAACATAATTTTCTTGCACCTTTCAGGTAGAATTGCCCTCCAATCACGCATGACTCCAAAAATCATCCTGTTCACGCAGCCCGGTTGACCCCCGTGTACATGGGCGAAGTCCTACCTCTCGGAGAGAGGGATTCCATTCGAAGATCGTGACGTTAGCAGTGACCCGCAAGCTGTCGAGGATTTAATCTACAAGTATCAGAGCCGTTCGACGCCCACATTAGTCATCGGCGAAGAGGTAATGATCGGATTTGACCCTGAAAGACTCGACCAGCTTATCGCCGAGACATAATCATCCCGTCCGCGGATACCTGTTCATCGCGGCCGCCACTATTTGCTGGGCGATTTCCGCCACTCTTGGCCGTGCGGCATTCACAGGCAAGCTGTTTGGTTCAGGTCAGGCGCTTGCTCCCATCGACCCATTGATCCTGGCGCAAAGCAGGACGACCATTTCCTTCCTGGTGCTGGCCCCAATTCTGCTGGCATTTCGTGGCCGTTCCGCATTGGCCATGCCGAGAAAAGACTTCTTACGAGTGATGTTGGTGGGAGTGGTCGGTGTGGCTGCTTCCAACTACTTCTACTATCTCGCGATCCAGCGGACGAATGTTGCGACAGCGATCATTCTGCAATACACAGCGCCTGTGTGGGTGTTGCTGTACATGGTGGCTCGTGGCCTGCAACGCGCGAGTTTACAGAAGATCGTTTCCATAGGCGTGGCACTTCTGGGCACTGCGCTTGTGATAGACGTCTTTACCGGCGATGGCTTAAGGACAGACAGGCTGGGTGTTACAGCGGCTATGCTGGCATCGCTTTCTTTTGCGTTCTACAACGTCTTCGGCGGCAACGTGGTGCAGAAACATGATCGCTGGAAGGTCGTGCTGTACGTCTTTCTCGGAGCCGCTGCATTCTGGGCCATTGTGAATCCTCCGTGGCGCATCATCGCGGCCCATTACTCATCGCAACAATGGGTGTTCCTGTTTGTGTTTGCCGTGATGTCGATTCTGCTTCCGTTCTCTTTTTACTTTGCAGGACTCCAGCATCTCGATCCTACGCGGGCAATCGTCACCAGCTGCCTCGAACCGGTGTTCTCCATCATCATCGCTGCGGTAACCTTGGGCGAAGTGTTAGGCCCGATGCAGATCATCGGAATGACGCTGGTGCTGGGGGCAACGCTGATCGTTCAGATGCCGGATCGAAAGGGAAGCGCGGTAATCGTTGAGCCGATGGAGTGAGCGGCTAGTTCCACATGATCTTCAGCTTGCGCAGGGCCACCTTCGCAACCTGGTAATCGGGATTTTCCGCAAGCGCCTTCTCGTAGCACTCTGCCGCCTTGTCCCAACGGTGCATGCGCTCGTAGATCCGCCCCATGTTGAACCACGGATAACAATAGGAATCGTAGCGGGGGGCACGCGTGGCTTTCTCCAGCCAGTCAAGTGATTCAGCGAGTTTGCCCTGCTCGATGAGGTAGGCGCCGATGTCGTTGTAGGGATTACCGAAGTCGGGATCGACGCGGATTGCTTGCTTGCATTCGGAGATCGCGGTGTCGTAATCGCCCAGGAACGAATAGCTCCAGCCACGGAAGGTATACGCCTCGGCCGTTGGGTAAGCTTCAATCGACCGGGTATACAGCTCAATGGCGCGCTCGTACTCGCCCTTCATCTGGAGGGCATAGCCCTGCCGGAAGAACTGGACCGCAGCATCGCGTTGATCGGACCCTTGCATATGATGGATTTAGCAGAATCTTATCCAGACGAAATGTGAAGCGCAACCTCCGAAATGACATGCTCCGCCCCCTGTGTCATGCTGGTAAGAACGTGAGGATCAAACGCGCGTTTCTCGCCGCTTTTTTGTTGGTTGGCATGGCCTTGGGCCAGCAGCCACAGCCGTCAGAGCCCCAGCAACAACCTGCCGAACAAACTGAACACCGCATTAGTCCCGAAGAGGCCGACAAGCTCTTCAAGGCTGTCGATGAAATCCTGAAATTTGCCAGCGAACGTACTGGCCTACCGATCAAGCATCCGGTCAAAAGAAAGCTCACGAGCCGGGCTGAAGTAGAACAATTCTTTCTGAAGGCCTTCAAAGAAGACGAGTCTGCCCAGCGCCTGCAACAGGCGGAACTCGTGCTCAAGAAGTTCGGTCTAATCCCGCGCGACTCATCGCTCGGTGGTACCCTCCTGGCTCTCTACACGGAGTCGGTGGCGGGTTACTACGATCCGAAGACAAAAACTGTTTACCTGCTCGATTGGCTCGATGTGGAATCGCAAAAGCCGGTGCTCGCCCATGAATTGACTCACGCGCTTCAGGATCAGAACTTCGATCTCCAGAAGTACTTCAAGCAGGCTAAGCCGAAAAACGGCGAGTACGACGTCACTACCAGCGAGTCCCTATCAGCCCGTGTAGCGGTGATGGAAGGTCAGGCGGCAGCGACGATGATTGACTACCTCCTTGAGCCTCGTGGCCTTACGCTCGCGTCCAGTCCGGATATCGCCAGGGCGGTTCAGTCGGGCATGCTGTCGGAATCCGAGGCGCCCATCTTTGGTCACGCTCCGCTGTACCTGCGGGAAGATTTGAAGTTCCCGTACACCTATGGCCTGAACTTTGTTCTTTCGTTGATGAAGAAGTCCACCTCCGAGGCATTCACAACGCCCTTCAAAAATCCACCTGCCACCACTCGGCAGATTATGGAGCCGGAGACCTACGAAGAAGGCGAGGCAGTGCCGCCATTGCCCGTGCCGGATCTCGACAAAGTTCTCGGAAAGGAATGGCAGCGCTTTGACGTGGATTGTGTTGGCCAGTTCGATGTTTTGGTGCTTGCCCAGGAATATGGCCGCACTGCGGAACAGGCTCGAAGGCTCGCTACCTCATGGCGCAACAGTTATTACTACGCTGCCGGCAAACGTGGTGTTAAGCCGTCAAAGACAGAAGACATCGGGCTACTGTACGTCTCGAAATGGAGTTCGGCGGAGGCGGCAAATCACTTCGCGGATGTTTATGCCGGAGCGGTGGGCATCCGGTACAAAAACATCGCGCCGGTCGAAAACGAGCCAGGACACTGGAAGTCGGAAGAGGGCGACATCTTCATCGAGCGGCAGGGAGACTACGTCTTGATCACGGAGAGCTTCCCTCCGGAGATTTCGAAGAAAGTTCGCTCGGCTGCGTTGGAACGTTTGCAGCTTCCCAAGCAGTAGCCCTCAGTGTCGCTTTTGTATAATCGCGGGTTCCCCTTCAAAGAACTTTTCAGGAGAAGGTTTTGTCCCAAGCAGAAATAGGAATTATCGGTGGCAGCGGTTTATATAGCATGCCGGGCTTTTCAGACGTACGTGAGGTAAAGCTCGAAACTCCCTTTGGCGATCCGTCAGACGCTTACATCCTCGGTACTCTAGAGGGCCGCAAAGTTGCCTTCCTCGCGCGGCATGGACGTGGACATCGCCTGATGCCGACCGAGTTGAACTTCCGGGCCAACATCATGGGTATGAAGATGCTCGGGGTGGAGCGCATCGTTTCTCTTTCTGCTGTCGGATCATTGAAGCAGGAGCACAAGCCTACCGATTTCGTGATTCCCGATCAGTTCATCGACCGTACTTTCGCCCGTGTTTCCACGTTTTTCGGCGATGGCATTGTCGCGCACGTGGGATTCGGAGATCCGGTCTGCCATGAGGTGCAACAGGTCATCAATCATGCATGCCGCGAGGCCAGCGTCGTCTCGAAGATGAACGGCACGTACGTGTGCATGGAAGGTCCGCAGTTTTCAACCAAAGCCGAGTCAAACCTGTATCGCAGTTGGGGAGCCGACGTAATCGGCATGACCAACCTTCAGGAGGCGAAACTGGCGCGCGAGGCGGAGATTTGCTACTCAACACTCGCGATGGTTACCGACTATGACTGCTGGCATCCGGAGCACGACTCCGTCACGGTGGAACAGATCGTCGCCGTGCTGCACAAGAATGCAGAGAATGCCTGTAACGTGGTTCGCCATGCAGTGAGGGGAATGCCCGCCACAAAATCGTGCAAATGCGATCAGGCACTGGCGACGGCGATTCTCACGGATCGCAGCAAAGTGCCGGCAGCTACGCTGAAAAAGCTCAACCCGATTCTCGGCAAATACTTCGGACAAAAGGCGGGCGCATAGATGTCGATTCTGGTTGTCGGTTCAGTTGCATACGATTCCATCAAGACTCCGTTCGGCTCCGTCGAGCGCGAACTGGGCGGTTCCGCCACACACTTCAGCCTCGCCGCCAGCTTCTTCACGGATGTCCGTGTTGTCGGCGTGGTTGGTGACGATTTCGGTCCTGATCAGGAAGCTGTATTCCAAAAGCGCAAAATCGATACCCGCGGCATTGAGCGGGCGGACGGGAAGACTTTTTATTGGTCAGGCGAGTATGGCGAGAACCCCAACGAAGCCAAGACGATTTTCACGCACTTGAACGTTTTCGAGAAATTCCAGCCGAAGATTCCCACCGAGTATCTGAAAACCGATTTCCTGTTCCTGGGAAATATCCATCCGTCATTGCAGTCGGATGTGCGTCGCCAGATGAACGGGTCGAAACTCGTCGGCGGCGACACCATGAACCTGTGGATCGACATCACCCGGCCCGAGTTGACCGAAACGCTGAAGGGCATCGACATCCTTCTCATCAACGACGGCGAAGCGAAGATGCTTGCCAAAGACGGCAGCGTTCCTCGCGCAGCGCAAAAGGTACTGGCGATGGGGCCGAAGGCTCTCGTCATCAAGCACGGTGAGTACGGAGCGACTGTGTTCTTCCGCGAAGGCGCATTCGGCATCGGACGACACCCGTTCCGTGCGCCAACCCTGCCACTGGAGCAGGTGAAGGACCCCACAGGCGCTGGCGATTCGTTCGCCGGAGGCTTTATGGGATACATTGCGTCGCAGGGAGAGATCAACCGTGAGACGCTGAAACGCGCCATGTTCTACGGCGGCGTGATGGGCTCCTTCGCCGTGGAAGACTTCGGTACCCGCCGTCTGCAGCGCGTAACGAGAGATGAAATCGAAGAACGCTTCCAGATTTTCCGTGAGTTAACACACCTTGAGTAGTTCCGAAGATACGGCATCACGTGTACGGGAACTGCCGCTCACTATCGAAGCGGAAGCCCCCCGTGCACGTGAACGCCGCTGGCCGGACTACCTCCTCCTGACGTTCATCGCGATTGTTTGCAGCCTCACCGCCTTCCTCTACTACTGGCACACGGGCGAACTGTTGCTGTATGGGGATGCCGTAGCGCACCTGAATATCGGACGTCGAGTTCTGGACTCGCGCCTGCCGGGATTGTTTCAGTTTGGTACTGTATGGCTGCCCTTGCCGCACCTGCTGATGCAGCCATTCATCTGGTCAACCTGGATGTGGAAGACCGGTTTAGCTGGATCGATTCCGTCCATGTTTGCGTTTGTCGCCGGAGTTGTTGGCATCTTCCGCCTTGTTCGACATGGCATGGCGTCCATTCCAAATAACGAACATGCATCACGCGTGTCTGCCTGGTTTGCCGCCATGGTCTGCGCGCTTAACCCCAACCTCCTTTATCTGCAAGCGACGGCGATGACCGAGTCCATCTACTTGGCGGCATTCGTATGGGCGACGGTGTTTCTGTCGGAGTTTCGCTTGCACTTGCTTCAGGGGAACGATCCCCAGGCCCAAAGAAGTCTGGTAGGGACCGGCTTCTTTCTTTTGCTGGGAATCATGACGCGCTACGACGGATGGTTTACGGCTGTCGTCTACGCCATCGTTGCGTTACTTCTCCTGATCTCAGCCAGTCGTCAAAGCGGACTTGAGCCGCTTCATTTCATTCACGAACGTTCCTGGCGCCGGGCGTTGATCGCGTTCATCATCCTTCTGGCGATATTTCCCATAGGTTGGTTCTGGTTCAACAAAAAGGAATTCAAGGACCCGCTGGCATTCGTGCGGGGGCCTTACTCGGCTCGAGGGATTGAGGCGAGAACACGGCAGGCCGGACAGCCGCACCATCCGGGATGGAATGCGCCCTCAGTCGGTGCCACTTACTTTGTGAAGTCGGCCAAACTCAACATGGCGACCACCGAACGATCAGAAAGGATCTGGATTTATGCCGCCGTGCTCGGATCGGTTTTCGTGCTGGGTTTCATTCGTCCTCTGAGTGCCTGGCTTCTCCTCTGGATTCCCGTGCCGTTTTACGCCATCTCCATCGCTTGGGGTGGAGTACCCATCTTCATGCCAGTTTGGTGGCCGTTCTCCTATTACAACGTGCGCTATGGCACCCAACTGCTTCCGGCTTTTGCCGCATTCGGCGCGGTTCTGCTGTTCCTCTTCCTGCGCCGATTCCGGTCCAGAAAAATCAAGCTGGCGTTCATTGTGGCGGGGTTCCTATTTGTCCTGACCAGTTATGTGAACGTTTGGCGCGCAGTCCCGATCTGCCTTCAGGAGGCACGTGTTAATTCGCGGGATCGTATCGTGCTGGAAAAACAACTGTCTGCCTATCTCCCGACTCTCCCAACTGACTCCACCATCCTGATGTTTATCGGTCAGCACGGCGGAGCCCTCCAGAGCATCGGTTTCCCGTTGAAGCGCACCATCAACGAATGTCAGAAGCGCATTTGGGGATCGGCGCTCTTCAGTCCGGCCCGGATGGCCGATTTCGTGATCGCCACCGACGGAGATCCCGTTTCCAATGCGATCAAGGCAAATCCGGAAGGTCTACAAAAGATCGCCGAGTTTACAGCGCCCCGCCAAAGTTCCATTTCGGTCTATCGGTCAAGCCTTCACCAGTGATCTAAAACCACACTCGGAAGCCGAAGGGCTCTGCGTTACAATCCGCTGCAATGGATCTGCTCAAACAGCTCTGGGAACACTATGGTCCGCAAACCGAGCTGGCCTATTTCACCGCCCAGACCATGTTGCGACTGGTGCTTGCGGCGTTTCTCGGCGGCGCCATCGGACTGGAGCGTGAGATTCACCGGAAGCCGGCCGGTCTTCGAACGAACATGTTCATCTGCTTCGGTTCGGCGATGTTCACGATCCTCTCGTACAAGCTGGCTGGGGAGTTCACCGGCGACCACACCCGCATAGCGGCGCAGATTATCCCTGGCATCGGATTCATTGGCGCCGGCTCGATTTTGCACGCGCGCGGCAATGTTAGCGGTCTCACCACCGCGGCTACCATATTCGTCGTTGCGTCCATCGGAATGGCGTGCGGCGGCGGCCTCTATATCCCGGCAATTTTCGCTACCGTGGTTCTCGTACTCGCGCTATCGGTACTCGGTCTACTGGAGAAGCGCTTCAACCTGAAGGATGTGACGATGATCTACGAAATGCGTGGACAGTTGGCGGATGAGATCATCGCGGCAGTCAACGGCGTGCTCGAAGACGATCGCAAGATCATGGAGAGCGTGCAGATCGGGCGGTCCAACGGACACTTCCGAGTGCAGTTCACTATCCATGGCACCTACCAGGAACATCAGTCAATCTTGAAGAAATTAAAAGTCGTGCCTCAAGCGGAAAGCGTGGAGTGTCTTGGCATCACTGACCACGAATAACATGGCCATCCTCCCATTTGTAAAAGCTACCGCGTGTGGCAACGACTTCCTCATCATCGACGGCCAAATTGCTCCGTCAGAACAGCTGCACGCGATTACACGTTCGATTTGCGACCGCCACAACGGCGTTGGCGCCGACGGCGTTGAGTGGCTGTTCAAGTCCGATAAAGCTGACCTGTACGCCCGCCTGATCAACTCCGACGGCTCTGACGCGGAGGTTTCCGGCAACGGTACGCGCTGCGTGGCAGCCTGGTACGCCCACGAGCACGGCGCAAAGGAAGTTCGGATCCTGACCGATGCTGGAATAAAAACCTGCACCCTGACTGCTCGGGACGATATGACATTTCAATTCCGTAGCGATATGGGCGTACCCGAAATCGCAGGCGAAGAGACGATCCAGACCACCTCCGGAACACATCGAGGTCTGAGACTGTCTGTAGGAAACCCCCAGTTCATCGTTTTCGTCGACGAATTCACGCCGGACTGGCCGAAGCTCGGCGCCGAGCTCGAGCACCATCCAGTATTTCCAAACCGCACGAATGTCGAATTCGTGAAGATCACCGGACGAAACGAGATCGAGATCCGCATATTCGAACGGGGGGCAGGCGAAACCCAGTCCTCTGGCACTGGATCGTGCGCATCAGCCGTGGCGGCCGTTCACACCGGACGCGTGCAGTCACCAGTGAAAGTTGTTTCTCCGGGTGGACCACAGACCGTCGAATGGAACGAGCGGATTGCCCTGACCGGGCCCGCGAAGATCCTGTGTAAGGGTGAGTACTACCTCTGAAGTCGTGCAGGGATGACCTGATACTATGGCTCCAATGCCAACCTCCCGCGACATCCTGAAGCCCCCGCCCCTCCGTCGCGGAGACACCATCGGCATCGTCTCACCTGCTTCCAACATTCAATCGGAAGCGCTTCAGGCGGGCGTCACGCACTTGCAGCAACTCGGTTACAAAGTCGTTCTGGGTGAGAGCGTTTTGCGGCAGGACCTTTACTTCGCCGGATCGCATGAGGAACGGGCTCGCGACCTGATGCGCATGTTTGAAGCCCCCGATGTACGTGCGATCTTGTGCGCTCGGGGTGGCTACGGCGCTAACTATCTGCTGCCGTTGATTGACGTCGATGTGATCCGGCGCAACCCCAAACTGCTGATCGGCTATAGCGACCTTACCTGTCTTTTGACTTGGCTCACCGACGAGACTGGCCTCGTCACATTCCATGGCCCCATGGCCGCCAAGGACTTTGCCCACGAAGATGGCGTCGAACTCGAGTCTTGGTTCGCAATCACAGAAGGGAAGAGCCTGTTCCAGCGCCGTGGCCTGGAGACACTGATATCGGGCGAAGCTGAAGGTCAACTTTATGGAGGCTGCCTCAGTATCCTCGCCGCATCATTGGGGACTCCGTACGAATTCGAGACCGGAGATACCCTCCTGTTCCTCGAAGACATTGGCACCAAGCCATACCAGATCGACCGCATGCTCATGCAGATGAAGTATGCGGGTAAGTTTGACGGCGTTCGGGGTATCGTGTTCGGTCAAATGGTCGATTGCATTCAGCCCGGTGGACAGGATTACACCCTGCAAGAAGTCATCCTGCGGATCCTTGGTGATCTCGATATTCCCATCGCCTTCGGGCTGCCGTCGGGTCATGTTCCCTCAGGTAATGTGACTTTGCCTTTTGGTGTTCGCGCCCGATTGCAGGCCGACGAAATTTCCGCCACACTCACTATTCTGGAATCGGCAGTTTGCTCGACGACTTCTGCCGCGCACTGAAGGAATGAACTCCAAACACATACATCTCATTGGCATCTGTGGCACGGCAATGGCATCGTTGGCCGGAATGCTGAAAATACGCGGATTTCACGTAACCGGCTCCGACGCCGCGGCGTATCCGCCCATGTCTGATTTTCTCGCGGAACTTGGCATCCCCGTGGCCCAGCCTTTTGCGGAAAAGAATCTCGAACCCGCTCCCGACCTCGTCATCATTGGCAATGCAATTTCCCGTGGCAACGTTGAACTCGAATACGTGCTCGACCGCCGTATTCCGTTCCAATCTCTGCCGCATTTGCTCCATGACGAATTCCTCGCGAAACACGATGTCATCGCGATCGCCGGTACCCACGGCAAAACCACAACCACCTCAATGGTCTCGTGGATCTTCCACGTTGCTGGCCAGGATCCGTCGTTCCTGATTGGCGGAATCGCCGAGAACTTCCAGAGCAGTTTCCGGGTGTCGAAGGGCAAGAACTTCATCATCGAAGCCGACGAATATGACACCGCGTTCTTCGACAAAGGCCCCAAGTTTCTTCACTACTTTCCGGATTCCGTGATCCTGACCTCCGTCGAGTTTGATCACGCTGACATCTACAAAGACCTCGACGCAGTGAAGATCGCCTTCAAGCGACTTGTGAACCTGGTTCCGCGTCGTGGACGGCTGCTCGCCTGGGACGGTAGCGCCAACGTCGATGAATGCATTGCGAAGGCCTTCTGCACGGTAGAGCGCTATGGGTTTCACAAGAACTCAACCTGGCGTGTCACCGACGTTTCCTACGAACCGGAGCGCACTGCCTGGCAGGTGCTTCGCAACGACGAACCCTGGGCCGAATTTGAGTTCGCACTTGCCGGTGAGTACAACGTCCTGAACGCAACAGCTGCCACAGCCATGGCTGCCGGATACGGCATTCCCGTCGAAAAGATAGCCGAAGCTTTGCGCACGTTTGAAAGCGTGAAGCGCCGCCTCGAAGTCCGCGACGAAGTATACGGCATCACCATCATCGACGATTTCGCCCACCATCCAACCGCGATCTCTCAAACGTTACAAGCCCTGCGGACGCGCTACAACGGACGTCGCCTTTGGGCCATACTTGAGCCTCGCTCCAACACCCTCCGCCGCAACGTATTTCAACGTGAACTTGTGGAGGCGCTGAGCCTCGCCGACCGCGTCGTAATTGCCGCCATTTTCAAGCCTGAGGCCATTCCAGAACATGAGCGGCTGCATCCCGAAGATGTGATCAGAGATCTGAACAGCAACGGCAAACCGGCACGTGTACTCGCAAATGCCGACGAGATTGTCGCAACCATAGCGCCAGAACTGCTGCCTGGAGATGTCGTTGCCATCCTTTCCAATGGCGGATTCGGTTCCATTTATGAGAAGCTTCCTGCTCGCATTCGAACTCTCAACGAGGTGAAAACGTCCGCTTGAAACGGCTGCTCGCGGCTGTAGTCATTCTGTTTGTTTCAGTCGCATCGGATGCGCAGGCACCCTGTCCGGCGCACCTCAACAACGGACAGGTCGGATCGTCCCTTTGGAAGTACGACATCACGCTCGCCGATGCTCCGCATCAATTACTTCGCATTCGCATGTCGATCGCCCCAACGTCTCCCTCGCTGCGCGTGCAACTACCCGTTTGGAACGCTACTTATCAGGTGCGCGATTTTGCTGAGCATGTGAATTGGCTACGTGCTACGACTGCGGAAGGTCAGCCAGTTTCCGTACACAAACTCGACAAGACCACATGGTCTGTCCCGAACGCAGTATCGATTGAGTACGAAATCCTTGCGTCCGAGCCGGGGCCCTTCGGTACCGAATTCACATCCGCGCACGCGTTCCTCAACCTGGCGCAGGTGCTGATTTATCCAGTGGCTGCTACCAATCAGCTCGTTCAGGTCTATTTCGCGAATGTCCCCAACGACTGGAAGGTCGCAACCGCGCTCAACACTCAATCAGATTCCGGCTACTGCGCAGAAAATTACGATCGGCTCGTCGATTCACCAGTTGAAATCAGCCAGCACAAACAAATCGAGTTCCGTTCCGCGGATGGTAGTTTCAGCGTCGTCATTCACGCCGAACACGGCGACTACGACTTGAATCTCGTGAGAGACACGCTGATCAAAGTCACAGCAGCGGAAATCGACTGGATGGACGATCGCCCATTCGATCGATTCACGTTCATTTACCATTTTCCTCGGTTTCCCGGTCGTGGCGGAATGGAGCACGCGTATTCCACTGCCATCGAGATCAGTGCCGGGCGGCTTCAACAAGAGCCCTCATCTTTATTTGGAGTGAGTGCCCACGAGTTCTTTCATCTCTGGAATGTCAAGCGGATCCGCTCGCAAGCCTTGGAACCGATCGACTACACCCGCGAAAACTACAGTCGGTCGCTTTGGTTCCTTGAGGGCGTGACCAGCACCGTGGGCGAATACATGCTCGTCCGCGCCGGACTCATCGATTCGCGTACATTTCTGGAACGCCTCGCTTCTGAGATTCGGCAGCTGGAAATCCGCCCGGCAAAGAAGACGCAGTCGGTCGAAGAATCGAGCCTGGACGCTTGGCTTGAAAAATATCCCTACTACCGTACTGCGGAACGAAGTGTCTCCTATTACGACAAAGGGCAGATTGTAGGTGTTCTGCTCGACCTGGAAATGCGACGAGTCACCAACGGGCGCAAGTCTCTCCGGGACCTCTTTCACTACCTGAACCTGCAATACCCTAAGCAAGGGAAGTACTTTGACGACACCGATGGGATTCGCTCTGCAGTAGAGGCCGTAACGGGCGTTGACTTCAGCGGATTCTTCCGCCGCTACGTCTCGGGAACTGACGACATCTCCTACAACACTTTCTTCCGCACCGTGGGGCTGACGCTGCAGCAGTCAGCCGTGAAGGTCGCTGATCCTGGTTTTACGGCTTCGACCAATTTCGGACCGAACCCCGTAATTACTTCAGTAGCACCTGGTAGTGAAGCCGCGCGTGCCTCTCTTCAAGCAGGCGATGTGATTCTCGCCGTTAACGGAGCCGATCCTGAAGCGCGTATCGAAGACCAGATTGCCGCGATGAAGCCCGACAGCACGCTTCGACTGAAGGTTTCGGCAAAGGACAAAGTCCGGGAAGTTACATTCAAACTCGGCACCAAACAGGACGTGTACTTCTCCTTCGAGGACGTTCCGAACATCACTGACGCTCAGCGTGCCGCCCGGGCCGCATGGATGCGCGGAGACAGCCTTCCTGCGGAGGAACGATAGCGATCATGCGCAGTCTCCTCACGCTTATCTGGTACACGATCATGGTTCCCCTTGATGCGCTGTGGGCGTTTCCATGGACCTTCATCAGTGGTCGAATCGATGCACTCTATCGGTCCGCCATGTGGATCGCGCTCGTCGGCATTCGCCTCGCCGGAATTCGGTGGAAGACCGTTGGTTACGATCAGTTGGACCTTTCGCGCAACTACATCTTCATGTCCAACCACGTGTCGAACCTCGACCCGCCGCTGCTGATTCCGCTACTGCCTCATCGAGTTACCGTTCTGGTGAAGAAGGAGTTGTTCAAAATTCCGATCTTCGGAAAGGCCATGCGTATGGGAGACTTCGTTCCCATCGATCGCCGCAATCGCGACGCCGCTGTTGCCAGTGTCAGGGAAGCAGAGACGACCGTTCGCCGTGGACTGCACATGGTGGTTTTCCCCGAAGGCACGCGGTCACGAGACGGGCGCTTGCTGCCTTTTAAGAAAGGGCCTTTCTATCTCGCGCTCGAAACCGGTGTTCCGATTGTGCCCATCACGCTTGTGGGATCCGAGACTCTGTTGCCAAAGGGCAAGATTCTGGCGAAACCCGGAGTTGTCACCGTTGTTTTCCATCAGCCAGTCGATCCGCAACACTATCCCGATCGTGACGAGCTGATGCAAAAGGTTCGTGACGACATCGCCAGTGCTCTTCCGCCTGACCGTCGTGGATAGCTTTCGGTCACATCACTGAGTGACAGATGTGACCCGCCTCACAGCATGCCTTTTAGCCGCTCTGGGATACTCCGAAAGTCCGGCCCGACTAGAGAGGAAGACGTGAGTTCCAGCACGGCAACAAAACCAGCGGTGGCAGCGCCGATCCGCATACCCCGCACCACAACCTTGCTGTTCGCGTTTACGTCGTTCCTCAGCGCGTTCCTGCTGTTTCAGGTTCAGTTAATCGTAAGCAAGCACATCCTTCCTTGGTTCGGAGGCTCGGCTGCCGTCTGGACCACGAGCATGCTGGTGTTCCAGGTACTGCTGTTGGGAGGGTACTTCTACTCGCACACGGTGTCCGCGCGGCTCTCCGCTGAGGTGCAAACCAAAGTCCACGTCGGACTCCTGGGACTTTCGTTTCTAGCAGTGGCTGTGCTCTCATTCGTTTGGCCGTCGGCGATCACACCCGGAAACACCTGGCGACCCATGCCGAGCGATAGCCCAGCCGCCAGCGTTGCGCTCATCATCCTTCTCGCGGCCGGACTCCCATACTTCGTACTCTCTACCACCGGACCGCTTCTGCAATCGTGGTTCGGGCGCCTCGTCGGCGACGCAAGAACCTATCGCCTGTACTCCGTATCCAACATGGGTTCGCTCCTTGGACTGCTGAGCTTCCCATTTTTGTTTGAGCCGATGTTACGGTTGAAACTCCAAGGGCAGATTTGGGCGGTGTTGTTCTGCAGCTTTACGGTCGCCTGCGCGTACTGTGCATTGAAGGCACGTTCGGCAGAATCAGCCCAATGGAAGATCGCAACTGATACGAATTCGTTCGCGGCCAGTTCCCCATGGCTTCCCGTGCTCTGGTTCCTTCTAGCCGCATGCGCCTCGGCACTCCTGCTGGCGACCACGAATCTCATTTGCGAGGAGATCATCACCGTCCCGCTTTTGTGGGTCTTCCCACTGGCGATCTACCTGCTTTCCTTCATTCTCTGTTTCGATCACCCTCGCTGGTACAAGCGCGCCATATTTCAGCCGCTCTTCGTCATCTCGTTGTTCCTAACTTGTGCGGCGTTGATTTACGAGCAGGTTTCCGCACGGCTGATTACCGTGCCCGTGCTACTTTTTTCGGCGTGCATGGTCTGCCACGGCGAGCTTGTAAGACTCAAGCCGAATGTGCAGAAACTGACTTCGTTCTACTTGGCGGTATCAGCCGGGGGAGCAGCAGGGGGAGTTTTTGTCGGGATCATTGCGCCGCATATCTTCAATTCGTTCGCGGAATTCCAGTTGGTACTGGCCCTTACGGTCATCCTCGTCCTGCTGACCCTTTACCGCGATGAGAGCTCCTGGATTTTCCGCACCGAACCGTGGATTCCAGTCCTCGTCATCGTCGGAACCGTTCTCGTCGCGCTCGCTTCGACTAAATGGATTCCCGGCATCGTTCCGGGCCTTGAAACAATCCGTTTCTATCCGTTGACTCTCTTGCTCGGCATCATCACCGTCATGGGTGCGGTGGTTTTACGCGGCTCGTTCACGGCCCGTCGCGGTTTTCGCTTTGTCCAGATCCCGATGATTGTGATTGCCATAGCCGCGATGGCCACGCTTTATTTGAGTGCGCAACCAAAGCCCGGACTCTTCTCCAGCACGCGCAACTTCTACGGCGTGGTGCGCGTATTGAAAACCCCCGGTATAACCCAGATTGTGCATGGACAAACCATCCATGGCGCGCAACTTGATCCACCTCTTGACCGGACTCCTATCGCGTACTATGGGGCGAGCAGTGGAGTTTCCATCGTTCTTAGGAATCATCCAAGTCGCGGTATCGGACAGGGTAATTTGCGTATCGGCGTTGTTGGCCTTGGTGCAGGAGCACTCGCTGGGTATGCTCATTTTGGCGACACAATCCGTTATTACGAGATCAATCCCGATGTAGTGAAGCTCTCCACGGGAGATCGCCCGGTCTTCACCTTCATCCGCAATTCACAGGCTTCCATCACCACCGTCTTGGGCGACGCACGCCTTTCTATGGAGCTCGAGGCGGCCTCCGGTCGGCAGCAGCAATTCGACATGCTGGTGTTGGACGCCTTCGCCGGCGACGCCATTCCCGTGCACCTTCTAACCAAGGAAGCGTTCGACACCTACTGGAAGCACTTGAATCCCGAGACTGGTGTGATCGCAGTCCACATCACCAGCCGTCACGTGAACCTTGTCCCTGTGGTGAAGGGGGCGGCGGAGTATTTCCATGCTCCCTCATTGCTGACGTTCAACAGGGGAAATGGCTACGTGTTCGATAGCCTATGGTTCCTGATGTCGCGCAACCCGGACTTGCTTACAATCCCCGAACTCAACAACGTGAAAGTCGAGTACGTGCACAACGTAGGCCCACGCCTCTGGACCGACGATTACAGCGATATCTTCCGCCTGCTGTATTAGCAGGTATCGAAGGGAGCCCTAGAACCCCTTCTTCTCGATCATCCTCGCTGTCAGCACCACGCCGTCGCGCCCATCCTGCAGCTTGATAGGAAAGACCAGCACATTCCATGTCCACCGTGCGCTTTTGGTTGGCAGGTGAGGCAGTCCGCGGAATCCGCGGTCGATGTACGTTTCGCGCGTATCCGCTACCGTCTTGATGACCTCGCGCCAGTTCTCGCCCAGTTCGGGGAACTGCTCGAAGATGTTCTTTCCAACAAACCAGCCCCGCTTCTTGTCGAAGAATGCAGCGAAGTAGTCGTTCACGTATTGCAGGACTCCGTCGCGATCCATAATCTCCATCACGACATCCTCGCCCATGCACACGCTGATCCGCGAGTAGTAGAAGTCTCTCGCATCCACCACGACCGGCTTGCCTCGCTTCTTGTTCTCGAAAGAACGCAGAGCGCCAAGCAGATCGTCCACCGAACTGTATCCCTTCAGCAGATGCATGTCAGCGATCCCGCCGAAGCGCCGCTCCAGTGTGGCCGACATGATGATGATCGGCACCTCCGGGCGTTTTCTGCGCAAGGAATCCGCGACTTCCGTTCCGAACTTTCCTGCGCCAAGGTGGTAATCGAGTACCGCGATATCGATGTCGTGCAGCTTCGTCTCTGCTTCCTCGATCGTCGACGATGTTGTTACGTCGTACCCATTACGGCGCAGGATCGTCGCACTGAGAACCAGGTGGTCTTCCAGGTCATCCAGCAGGAGCACCCGTATCGGCTTACCGTCAACAATGGATGTGATCTTCTCTGACATGAATCACTACCGGCTCTTTTCTTCGATGCTCCCAACCCGCCGTTCGAGTTCCCGAATCGTCTTGTTTAATTCCGGAAGCTTGTTGAAAACTGCCACGCTTTTTGCCCACTGGCGGGATTCAATCGACGGATACCCACTCATAATCTTACCGGCTTCGATATCCGACGGCACTCCAGATTGCGCCGTCACAACCACGTTATCTCCAATCGTACAGTGCCCCGCGACGCCCACCTGTCCCGCGAGTATCACGTTGTTCTTCACTACCGTCGATCCCGCCAGTCCTACCTGCGCGCAAAGCATCGTGTGCTGGCCCACTTCGCATCCATGACCGACCTGCACCAGGTTGTCAATCTTCGTGTCGCGCCCAATGCGTGTCTCGCCAATGCTGGCCCGATCGACGCAGGCATTTGCCTGAACCTCCACGTCGTCTTCCAGCACCGCCGGACCTGACTGCACGATCTTCTCCCAGTCGCCCTTCTCGTTTCGGGCGAAACCAAATCCGTCTGAGCCCACCACCGCACCATTTTGCAGCACCACGTTGTCGCCCAGGCGGCAGTATTCGCGGACCATTGAATGCGCATGCGCAAAGAAGTTCTTTCCTATCTTCACTCCCGGATAGATCACCACGTGGGGTAGGAGTACCGCGTTGTCGCCGATCTCGACGTCATCTCCAACCACTACATAAGGGCCAATGTGCACATTTTTTCCGAGCTTCGCCGATTCGCTGATCACCGCCGTCCGATGCACTCCCGGAGCATGCGCCGGAGGTCGGTAGAAGAGCGTGATCGCCCGTGCGAACGCCAGGTACGGATCCTTGATGCGCAGCGTCGCAGCGGCAATCTCCGGAAAATCGGTCGTTACAATTACCGCCGAAGCCTTCGTCGTCTTCGCCGCCGACGCATACTTAACGTTTGCGACAAATGTCAGGTGTCCCGCTTCCGCTTCTTCGATACCCGCGACTCCCGCGATTTCGCAGTCCACACCGCGTAGTTCAGCGCCAAGTTTTTGTGCAATCTCAGAGAGTTTCACAGCGGAGATTGTAATTGAGCGGACGCCCTATTCCGTGAACATTGGGACCTGCCGCGTATCCACCGGTTTCTCCGCCGCTTTCCGGCGACGCGATGCCGGTCCACCGATCACCGCCAGCACAGTGAAGGCCGTCAGGGCAGTTCGCGGTACGAAGATTCGCTGCGTATTCGAACGCGTATCGGGAGGGTTGATCATGTACCCGTCGGGCATCACTTGGGTCAGGTCGTTCGGCATCATGCCTTCCATCACGTCGTTGTCCTTGAACCGCAATCGCACCCACAATCCCTCCGTTCGCGGACGGGTCGTAAAGGTCTTCCGGTTAAGCTCTTCCGCGTCCCCGAAATCGCGCACGAAATAGACGCATTTCACGTCTTTGAGCTCCAGCGCCATCAGGGTGCCCGCCGTGTTCAATATCTCGAGCTTGCCGTCGTTCAAGAACTGGCTGGAAACAAAGCCGTTCACCGAGTCCCGGTCGAGTTTTCGGACTGTGACCTTCTTGTGGGTTGATGACATGATTCCACTTGCGATTTTCCCACTTTTTACCGCAGCGCACAGGAAAGAGTGCGGAGAGGTAGCCAAAATGTGAACGATGTGGTATTTTTTGCTGTTTGCTGCCGGATTGCGGTACCTGTAAGTCTATTCTTTCGTGATGCTTAGGAAGATTTCCACAGGCCCACCGGGGACCCCGGGCAGCACTCCGCGGTACTGCCAGCGGTGGCGCTAAGCTGCATCGTTTCAGCAACTTACGCCGACTATTCACCCGCTGGATCAGGTGTCAGGAGGGAAGTGGCCGACTACATATACACCTTGGAAACCCGGCTGTCGCCGGACCAGATGAAAGCCGTAAACCTGGTTCAGGATGTCGCCCGGGCTCATGAGATGAACATTTACGTCACGGGCGGTACCGTCCGTGACCTGCTCACCGGGTTTCCCATCCGAGACCTCGACTTCACCGTTGAGGGGAATCCTCACAAGTTACAGAAAGACCTCGAGAAACACGGCGTCCGTATGGAGCACTGGGACGAGGATTACCGTCTCCTGCGCGTTCTTTTCCCCGGAAATGTCCGGGGCGAGATCGATATGGCCCACACCGAGCGCTTCGACAAGACCGGCAAGCCTCCGGTGGTTACGCCTGCTGGAATCAGCGAGGACCTCCGACGTCGCGACTTTACCGTCAATGCCATGGCGTTGTCCTTGAATCCCGGCTCACGGGGGCTGTTCCTCGATCCAACCAATGGTGCTGCCGATGTGGAGGGCAAACTCATCCGGGTCCTTCACAATTATGCTTTCTTGGAAGACCCGTCTCGGCTCATTCGCGCCACACGCTTTGCGGCGCGTTGGCACGAGTGGCAACTCGAAGAGCGCACCAGGGCCCGTTACGATTCCGCGAAAGAAAACAACTACATCGAGTACTTGCAGGATCGCACCCGGGGCATGGAGATCGCTCAGATCGCTCTCTCCGACGATCCGCTCAACGTCATGAAAGCCCTCGAAAGAGAGGGCTGGCTCGAAGTCCTGAATCCTCATTGGACTTCCGCCAAAGTTGACCAGAACGGATTGCAACAGCTCCTACGGGTCAAACAGCAACTCTGGGAAATTGGAGTCGAAGTCGATGCAGCTCCGGCCGTGATGTATTTCCTCACCAGTAAACTGGCCGACAAGGACATTCACGACATCCAGAAGCGCTTCCCGATCCGCAGTCTCGTCGAGAACTGGAAGAGCCTCGAAGACGATGCCAAGGAACTCGCAAAACGCCTGAGCGGGAAGGAAGCTGCAACTGCGTCGATGACCTGGAAACTGCTCGCTTCGGCGAAGCCGGAAGATCTCCTTTTTCTGGCTGCCACCGTCAAGCAGCAAAACGTCTCCGAAAAGATCAAGAACTACTTCGGAAAGTGGCGTCAGTTCCAGCAGAAGTTCCCGCTTCCCGAAATGGTGGAGCTCCAGATCACTCCGTCCATGCCGAGTTACCGCAAGATTGTGGACGATGCTTTTCTCATGATGCTCGACGGGAAGCTGCGTACGCACTCGGAAATCATGAAGCACTTCAAGCCGCTTGCTCCTCCGCCCCCGCCTCCGCCCCCGGCTCCGAAACGGGGACGTGCAGCGAAAGCGGAAGCCGCAGCTGCTGGTGCGGGTGCGCATGCTGGCAAAAAAGGAGCTGCTGCGGAGTCAGTTACCACCGCAGCCGCGCCGAAGGCCGAGGCTGCTCCCGAGAAGGGTAAGAAGAGCAAATCCGCCGAGAAAAAGGAAGTCAAGGCAGAAGCCAAGCCTGCGAAGGAAACGGCCAAGGCGACCGCAAAAGCACCTGCGAAGCCCGCGCCGAAGAAAGCGGCCAAACCCGCACCCAAGCCCAAAGCAGCGAAGAAGCCTGCTCCGAAGCCGGCCAAGAAAGCTTCTACTAAAAAGAAGGCAAAACGCTAGCAGGCAAATAGGGTAGGACTTCAGCCGGGCCGTGAGGCCCGGTTTTATTTCGACTGCGAATCGAGGGTCCGATTGCGAATCTGTGTCATCGTCACCGCGCTCGTTTTCTCTGTGTCGCTCCTGTCTTGCTCCAGGAAGAATGCCGACGTTCCCGCTCCAGCCACCTCCGAAGCTACTGTCAGCGAGGAGCCCACCTCAGTCGAACTCGACATTACCCCCGAAGGCAAACAAACCGACGATCATTGGCGTTATCGCGCCACGTACACGAAGAACGGTCAAACCGCCAAGTTCATCATCGACATGAAAGTGTCCAATTCCAACGCTGACCAGGTTCCCGGTCGCGGGGATTTCAAGATCAAGTCCGGTCGCGGTAGCTTCGTTGCTGATCCAACCTCGCAGAATGCAGCGCTCTTGGACGATCTGAAGCAGGCGCTCATGGCGACCACAATGCCGTCGCACAAGATTCGCGTAAGGGAACTGCCATTCGAGTTCGTCTCGTTGGGCGAGAACTTGACGCGCGATCGTAACGGCGGATTAGCCGATACCAATCAGGGAAAATGGGTTGGCGCGAAGATTTTCCTTGGCGCCGGCGACGACGAGAGCGAAGTCTTTTTCAACTTCGAGAAGGGCGGAGGCAAAGCCGAATTCTCCCTCAAAGATGAGGAATACGGAAACGGCGTTCTGAATGAGTTAGCGAAGGTTCTGTGAAGGATATATCGGAAATAATGAGGCGCAGCACGGGGGCTGCGCCTCGCCGGTCGGCTATTTAGGTTGACTCGCTTGCGGTGGTGCTGCGGGCTTTATCTGCCGGAACCCGATCTCCTCCGGTGCTGGCAGGTTCGCCCGGCCGCGTTCGTTCAGTTCATTAATTTTCTTCTGGATGGATTGCGTCAGAACGTCATACCGCACCGTCACGTTCCCGAGCCAGTACGGATGGTTCTCCCGCAGCCATTGCGCTGAATACATGTCTTTCACGTACGTTACCGAGTCGCGCAACGATTGCAGGCGGGCGTTCATCCCGTTGATCTCGTTGAGTTCACGGCCAACGCGCTTGCCGGCTGTTGAATTCGCATAGGCAGTCGCGTAGTAATCGCCGATCTCCTGCATCATCTGTACCTTCAAGCCCAGTGCGTCGAGACGATACCCTCCCAGCAGCAGCGGGTCGATGGTGTCATTGTGGATGCGAGCCTTGTCGCGATTCTTGTACAGCAGATCGAGCGCTTCTTCCGCTGAAAGACGGACGTCGCGCACCACGGGCAGTGCCTTTGACGAATAATCGGCCCAGGCCTGTCCGAAAGGATCCATCCAGTAAGCAGTGTCGTGCGCGTTGCGAATGCCCGCCTTTTTAAGCAGGTTGTGCGTCTCCGTCAACTTCTTCAGCGCATTGTGGAAGCTGTGGTCCTGCGCGTTGCGGTAAAACGCCCAGTCATACGAGTTGGCAAACTGGTCGAGTGAGCACTCGCCCTGCTGCCATGAACAGGCCGCACCCAGCACCAGCGGAGACCACGTCATGCCGAACAGCGCTTCACCGTCGTCCATCCACGTGGTGTTCAGCATTCCCATCGCGCCGTACTTCTGGCCGTCGCGAACGAAATTGCGGATGTTCACGTACGCTTCGTCGAGGTCCGGAAAGATCAGGTTCCAGTTGTTGGCACCCGGTGCGACGAACAGGTCAAGCCCCGCATCCTTGTACGGCTTCAGTTCTTCGTCAAAGTTTGGCCGCGCGTCGTACTTCCACGCCACCGCGATCACGTCCTTCGGAAGGATCTTCAGCAGTTCGGGATAGTGCATCGCGATGTCGCCCCAGAACATGAGCCGCTTGTTATAGGGCTTCATCATCTCGGCGACCTTCTGAAGGTGTTCCAGGTACACGCGCCCAAGTCCGACTTCTTCCGTACGTGCTTTCGTCTGTCCGAGCCCTAGTTCGAACGTCTCATCAGCACCGATGTGGAACAGTGGTCCGGGGAAAAGCGGCACCAGTTGCGCGTACATGCTCTTGATGAAGTCATAGGACTTCGGATTCGTGGGCGTTAGCACGTGTCCGTGCGGACGCTCCGCCATGTCCGTGTAGAGCTCCCATTTCAGCGCATGGTGCAGGTGGCCGAAGGCCTGTTGCTCCGGCAATATCGTCACGTGGTACTGCCCCGCATACTCCACGAGTTCCTTCACCATCGCCGGCGTAATACCCGCGCCTTTAGGTGCGATTATCGGCTGCTCCGGGAAGTCGAACACGTGCTCCATATACAGGGAGAACAGGTTGATCTTGTATTCCGAGAGCGTGCGGATCACCTTCTTCATGTACGCCATCGTCGGGATCGGCCCACGGCTGATGTCGTAATGCACGCCTCGCCACTGCATCGTCGGCCAGTCTTTGACGGTGACCGCCGGTACGGCCAGTTTTTTGCCCTCGGGCATCAGTAGTTGCCGCAGAGTCTGAACTCCGTAGAAGGTGCCGGAGTCACCTTTCCCGGCCACGGTGATGCGCCCGGACGTTACTGTGATCAGATACGCTTCGTCCGTATCAGCATGGAATTCCTTGTCGCCGAGCTTTGGATCGCTGAGTCGTGTCAGCCGAATCGAGTTGGCCGGGGCCACAGCCGCAGTGACAACGCGCGGCTTTTTGCCGGTAACCGACTCGATTTCTTCAGCCAGCATTTCGGCCGCAATCTTGTCGCTTTTGGCGTGTTTCGGGCTCAAGATGATGCTCGTCGTGCCCGATACAACAAACTGGCCCTTAGCTTTGTCCACCTGGCGTGGATAGGGGATGAGCTTTAGCTCGTCCTGCGCAACCGCAAAGGTGCCAAGCAGGACGAACGCACACAGCAGGCTTGTACGCAACGATTTCAAATGAGTCATCTCTTTTTTTCTTATTGCCCGTAGGCGATGCGAGACTAGCGAGATGAAAATGCCGTGTCAAATTTGTAAACGCTCGCGACAGGCCCGGATAGCCGGGATTTGTGATGAACATCACAGGCGGAAGTGATAACGTCCACTGAGACGCGCCCTATCCCTCAGGCAACCTGAATACGTCTTTATAATTAAGTTTCCCATCCTGAGTGGCACATGCGGAGTGTTGAGAGGACAGGTGGGAAATCACTTATGCCGCTATTTTGGCTTCGAATATCGTTTCTGTTCTACTCGGTAGGGCTGCTGTACGCCCTTTCTGCGGTCAGCCGGCCCTGTACCTGGCTACAGAAATACGTAATCCCGATCGTAGGCGTCGGGATGGTTTTCCACGTAGTCTCGCTGGCCGAAACCGCGATGATCACCGGGCACCTGAGCCTGACGCGGATGTCCGTCTACGACTCCGAATCTTTGCTCGCCTTCCTGATCCTTACGGTCTTCATGATCGTCTATGCCAAGTACAAGACGATCGCGCCGGGGATCTTCGTCTTCCCACTTGCATTCCTGATGACCTTCGCCGCCGCCATGGGCCAGCAACCGGTGGTCTTCACCTCCGAGGTGATGCGCAGCGGTTGGCTGTTCGCGCATATCGCCACGATCTTTACCGGCTACGCGGCTCTGTTCCTGAGCTTCGCAGCCAGCTTGCTTTACATCGTCCAGGAAAAAACCCTGAAGTCGAAGCAGCCCAGCAACCTGATGGGAAGGTTGCCGGCGCTGCAGGTCATCGATGACATCGGCTACAAGTCGCTGATGCTTGGTTTTCCATTCATGACCTTCGGCCTGATCTGCGGTGCTGTCATCGCGCAGTCTCAGTTCGGACCGCAGTGGTTCACCGATCCCAAGGTTGTGCTTTCGCTGTTGATGTGGGCCGTATACATGGTGCTGCTGTACACGCGCTGGAACAGCGGATGGCGGGGACGCCGTGCCGCTTACCTCGCGACGTTTGCTTTCCTTACAGCAATCGGGGCATGGGCGGCCAACTTCTTCAGTTCGGTACATAGGTTTGTCGCGCCATGAACTTGCAGCTCATCGGATTGAATCATCGGTCGGCCCCCGTGGAAGTTCGGGAGCGCTTCGCCGTGCCCGAGAAGAGTCTGCCCGAAGCGCTGCAATCACTCGTGAAGTATCCCGGAATCAGCGAAGGCCTTATCGTTTCCACCTGCAACCGGGTGGAAGTTCTCGCCGGATTGCAAAACGGCTCCTGCGACGTCCGCGGTTTCCTGAGCCAGTTTTTCAATATGGATCGCGCGGAACTCGAGAAGTACACCTACGAGTTCCGCGAAAAAGATGCGATCAAGCATCTGTTCCGCGTCACCGCCAGTCTCGATTCGATGGTTGTCGGGGAGCCCCAGATCCTCGGGCAGGTGAAGGAAGCATACGCCGTCGCACGAGCTGTAGGCTCTGTCCATTCTGAACTGGACGCGCTGCTTACCCGTTCGTTCGCCGTTGCCAAAAAGGTTCGGAACGAAACCGCTATCGCCACGTCCGCGGTCTCTGTTGCTTCGGTAGCAGTCGAACTGGCCCAGAAGATCTTCGGCAAGCTCGACGGAAAGAGCGTCTACCTCGTTGGCGCCGGAAAAATGTGCGAACTCGCCGCGCGTCACCTGATTGCCAACGGCGCTGGCACTATCTTCGTCGCCAATCGTACCTACGACCGCGCCGTGAAGCTGGCCGCCAAGTTCGAAGGTAAGGCCATTCACTTCGAGGAACTCTACGCAACCGCCGACAAGGCCGATATCGTCATCACCTCGACCGGCGCGCCGCATGCCATCTTCCGCAAGGAGCATGGCGAGCAGTTCATGGCCAAGCGGCGGAACCGCCCAATGTTCTTCATCGACATCGCCGTTCCGCGTGACGTTGATCCGGCGATGAACGACGTTGACGGCGTGTTCGTCTACGACATCGACGACCTTCAGCAGGTTGTTTCGTCGCACATCTCCGACCGCAAGAAGGAAGCTGTCCGCGCGGAGGAGATCGTTGCGTTCGAGGTCGATCGCTTCCACGAGAAGCTTCAGGCGCACGATGTAGTTCCGACCATTCTGTCGCTTCAGGAGTACCTGGAGAACATTCGCCAGGCCGAGATCGACCGGCATCGCGCGCGCTTCGGTGACGTTACGCCGCAACAGGAAGCCGCGATCGACGCCATGACCAAGGCGATGATCAACAAGATCATGCACACGCCGATCGTGACGCTGAAGACAGCCGCCAAGGGGCCCGAAGCAGCGACGGTAGTAGATTTGATCCGCAGGGTTTTCAACCTGCCGGAAAAACCGCAAGCGAAGAGCGCAGGCGGGAACGGAGACGAAAACTGATGGCCCGCCTGAGAATTGGTTCCCGCGGTTCACAACTCGCCTTGTGGCAGGCGAACCACATTTCATCGCTGTTGCGTGAACGTGGTCACGAAGTCGAAATCGAAATCATCAAGACCACCGGAGATAAGATCCTCGACGTCGCGCTCGCCAAGGTCGGCACCAAGGGCATGTTCACCAAGGAAATCGAGGAGGCGCTGCTCGAAGGCCGCGTCGATCTCGCCGTCCACAGCCTGAAGGACCTGCCGACCGAATTGGCTCCCGAGTTCGAGGTGGCGGCCATCACCGTTCGCGAGAACCCGCGCGACGCGTTCTTGAGCCGCCACTTCACCAGCATTAACGAGCTGCCGCAGAAGGCACGCGTTGGAACCAGCAGCCTTCGTCGCCAGGCGCAACTGAAGGCCATGCGTCCGGACCTCGAAATCCATCCGCTGCGCGGCAACGTCGATACCCGCATTCGCAAGATGGAAGAGGGCCAGTATGACGCGATTATCCTCGCCTCAGCCGGACTAAATCGCCTCGGCCTTACGCGCTGGATCCGCGAAGTTATTCCCGCGGACGTGATGTGTCCGGCAGCAGGACAGGGCGCGCTCGGAATCGAAATCCGCAAGGGCGATGCTGAAACCCTGAAGCACCTTGAATTCCTGAACGACCGTCCAACGCGATTGGCCGTCATGGCCGAACGGGCGTTGCTCAACGAACTCGGCGGCGGGTGCCAAGTCCCGATCGGCGCTCATGCCGAAGTCACCGGCGACGACATCAAGCTGATGGGCGTGGTTGCGCGTCCGGATGGCACACTCGTGCTGCGAGATACCCGTTTCGGCGGCGATCCCGTCAGGCTCGGCGAGGAACTCGGCAAGTCGCTTCTCGAGCGCGGCGGTCGCGACATCCTGAAAGAGGTCTATGGCGAAACGGCAGTGGCTCCAGCGCAGCCGTAGTTTTTCGTGCATTTTCCAGTTTCGTTGTTTATCCTTAAATGGAGCGGAGGGCTGATACCCTCCGCTTTCGTTTTCATAGAAAGCTTATGAGCTTACAAGGCAAGCGTGTCATCGTGAGTCGTGCGAAAGAACAGGCGGGATCCCTCTCGAACCTTTTGCAGGAGAAGGGTGCTGAAGTCCTGGAGATCCCGTTCATTGAGATTCATCCGGCGCAGTCGTATGAAGCATTGGATAAGGCGATCGAGAACCTGCTCGCCTACGACTGGCTGATCCTGACCAGCGTGAACGGCGTCAGCGCGCTGTTTTCGCGACTGGAGAAGCAGGGCAAGTCTGAGGCCGACTTGCTGCATTTGAAGATCGTCGCCATCGGACCGGCGACGCGGAAGGCAATCGAGAAGCACGGTATTCCTGTCGACATCATGCCGAAGGAATACGTCGCCGAAGCTGTGGTGGAAGAGATGCGCGGGCAGGTGAAGGGCGAACGCGTCCTGCTGGTCCGGGCGAAGGTAGCTCGCGACGTGATCCCGAACGCGCTTCGCGACCTTGGTGCCAAGGTGCACGTGATGGAAGCATACGAGACGATCGTGCCGGAAACGTCGCGGACAGCGATCATGGAAGCGTTGAAGTCGACGCACAAACCGTGGGCGATCACGTTCACCAGTTCCTCGACGGTCAAAAATTTCGTTGAACTCGTCGGAGAAGAGAATGCCCATTCCAATCTCCTGGACGGAGTGAAGCTGGCATCGATTGGGCCGGTGACCTCGGGCACCCTGCGCGAACTGGGGCTTCGGGTGGACATTGAGGCGAAAGAGTACACGATTCCCGGGCTCGTGGAAGCGATGGCCAAGGCGCACTAGGGAGTAACCTGGTGCGCAATACCGGCGGGTACGGCCGGAAAAACCCATTTCAATACCTACCCCCTCCCCCCTTCACTTTTTCCATCCATAGAATCAGCTACTTACATATGGACTTCCGGGTCCACCAATGAATCTAAAGGACTTAGGATTCAAAGTCCTGCATACAAACGTGCTTACGCAATTTTGTATTTACCATTTACTAAACATTCCTTGATCTTTTTGGCGCACAAAATATTAAGGGCGACCGCACCCGCGATCGCCTTTGGCTTTTATCTCCCTAATTCAAGAATAGCGAAAACGGAGGGGTCGTAATGCCAACATTTCGAAATTTGTATTTGGCGTTAAATCAATACTTTGCAGCAAAAATGTTGGAAACACCCCCTTGACAAGGCGTTTTTCAAATTGGGAAAAGGGGAACAGATTTCACCTTTTTGTGCCGATTAGTCTCCTGCTCCACTTCGCCCCGGTGTCTATGAGAGTATGCAACTCCGGTTCTTGATGTTCTTACTGCTCGGCGCTTTGTTACCGGGACAAGACTCGCCACCAAAACCATGCGGAACCAGTCACACCGATACTGCAGACAAATTAACCAACCGCGAATTGAGTCTGATTGTGCGACCAGTAAAGCAGGTTTTTTTGGTTGGGGAGCCAGTAATGTTGAGAATAGAGCTCCGAAATGTTGGTGAACGTTCCTTGTTCGTCAGCAATTATCTTTGGCCGGAATTCGTCGTCATCAACCTAACCCGCGGCACAAAGAAGATCCCACCGCGCTGGTGCGGCGATTCAATCATTCGGAGCCAGTCATATGGGATTGATTCGTTCACGGTTCTTAAACCAGGTGCATCAGTTGTGCGCGAGATAAATATTGCATGTAGCGAACTCGAAGGTCATCCGGGGTATGTCCTTCCCGCGGGTTGGTATAGAGGCTTGGCGGAGTACAGCATGTTTCCGAGAGAGTATTTCGCACCCGCAGCCGGTTCCGTCGTCATCCCTGAAGGCGTAACCAAAGCTCGCACCTTTGCATTTTCCATAACTCCACAGGCCTCTACGGAATCCTTGGACTTGGAACACCAAATAGCCGCGACTACCAACGATGTTGCGCATTGCCGACCTAAGATCGTGAAGAAGGGCTCATTTCCAACAAGGGTCAACTTTCGTCCTGGGGAAAAGAGTTCGGGACGATTGCCGCTCATCGAATTCAATATTCTTAGTTCCGGAAGAGTCGTAAATGCGCAGCTCAAGCAAAGTTCCGGGTTTATTGAAATCGATCGAGCTGCCTTGAATTGGATTTCCACCACAACTTTCAATGAACGCGAAAGCTGCGATGTCACTGAGGCCCAGATAGCTGTCTCCGTCCACTGGCAATAAAGGCGACAAAGGATCGTTGCTTCTACGGAACAGGCATATAATCCCCACACTCGATGTGGGGGTAGACGTGACTTCAGACAGCAACCAGGGGCTTGCCCGCGAGATCGGTTTGCGCGACGGCATCGCGCTAGTGGCCGGGACGATCATCGGTTCCGGCATTTTTATTGTGCCGGCCGTCATCGCACAGCAGGTGCCACAGCTTTCCCTGGTACTGCTGGTGTGGGTGGCAGGTGCGGTGCTCGCCTTCACAGGCGGACTGGCGCTCGGTGAACTGGGAGCCATGTTCCCGTCGGCGGGCGGCGTGTATGTGTACCTGAGGGAGACCTTCGGTCTTCCGGTCGCTTTCGTGTACGGATGGGCGTCGTTCGTCGCGATCGAGAGCGGAGGTGTTGCGGCGCTATCCGCGGCATTCAGCATCTACCTGGGACAGCTTCTTTCGCTGTCTGTTTTCGAGCAAAAGCTCAGCAGCGTGCTGATGATCCTGGTCCTGACGGTCGTGAACATCCTCGGGGTGAAGTTCGGCAAGCAAGTACAGAACGTATTTGCCATCTGCAAATTCGGCGGACTGGCTGGAATGTGCGTGGTACTGCTGACGAACGCGAACCTACCCTTGCTCCGGTCGAATATGGCCGGGCCGGAAGGTGCGTCAACGAACATCAGCCTGTTCGGCGTGGCGCTGCTGGCTGCGATGTGGGCGTATTTTGGATGGCACAACGTGTTGTTCAATACGGGTGAATTCCGCAATCCGCAACGCGACCTCGGAAAAGCATTGGTGATCGGCGTATTGATTGTGACGGCCGCCTATGTCCTGGCGAACCTGGCCTATTACGCCGTGTTGACCGGAGCGGAGGTCTCAGACGCGAAGCGCGTGGCGGCGTTGGCACTGGGAACAGTGCTGGGCCCGAAAGCTGCGTCGTTGCTGGCGTTGCTGATCATGACGTCGGTGATTGGGTCGGCCAACGGCATCATCATGTCGAGTACGCGGATTCCGTTTGCGATGGCCGCCGATGGCATGCTGGTCCCGGCATTGGCACGCTGCAATCCGAATACGAAGACACCGATCCTGGCCATCTCGGCGCTCGGAGCGTGGGCGATGGTGCTCGCCTCGGTGGGAAGCTTCGCGGAGCTGATCGAAAGCGTGGTGTTTACGTCGGGACTGTTTTTCTCTCTGGCGGTGATCGGAATGATGAAGCTACGCCGGACTCAGCCTAATCGCGTGCGTCCATTCGTGGCGTGGGGATACCCCTGGCTGCCGGCCTTGTTCGTCGTCGCGTACTTCGGACTTTTCGTGAACACGTACATCACGAATCCGAAGGGTTCGTTGATCGGCACGGGACTGGTGTTGCTGGGAGTGCCGGCGTACTACGTATTCAAGGCGATCAACGCGCGGACGGCGGTACAAGAAGTGGCGGCGGATTAGGTTTCTAATCGCCGCAATGCGGCGAGCACAGACAAGAATGTCTGTGCCACACTTCTTAATCCAAATGCCTGTGGCCACATCTCACATGTCTGTGGCTCGCTATTGAATCTCGCACACAGTCTGGCATCCGGGTGACGGCACCTGCACCTTCAGGAAATCGCTCACTCGCTTGTAATGGTCGATGACGTTTTCCCACTTGCCGAACGAGTGACCTTCATCTTCGTAGATTTTCAACTGCACCGTTCCGCCGCGTTTCTTGATGGCATCGGCAACCTGCTGCGCTTCTGAAGGCGGACAGCGCGGATCGTTTTCGCCTGCAATGAGAAGCAGCGGGGCCTTGATGCGATCTACAAAGTTAATGGGCGAACGATCTTCCCATAGCGCCTTGTTCTTCACAGGATCGCCCATCGCGACCAAGTCGGACTGCTGGATGGCGGGGTCTTCGTGCTCGAACTCGGTGAACCAGTTCACGAAGGGGACGATGGCAACTCCGGCAGCCCACATTTCCGGCGCCTTGGTTACGGCCATCATGGTGAGATAACCGCCAAAACTACGCCCCATGACGATCATCTTTTTGGGATCCGCGTAACCGGTCTTCTGAATGAAATCCATCGCAGCGAGATTGTCCTGAAGATCTCCGCCGCCCATGTCGAGGATATTGGCGCGTTCGAACTGCTTGCCATAGCCAGTGGAACCGCGATAATTCGGCGCAACGACAATGTAACCCTGGTTCAGGATGTATTGCATGAACGGATTGAAGCCGTTGAGGGTTTGGCTGTTCGGGCCGCCATGGATCCAGAGAATGGCGGGATAGGTGTTATTACGCCCGATGTTGTACGGCATATAGACCCAGGCGGAGATGGTGAACTTGCCATCACGACTAGGGTAGTGAACAAGGTAGGGCCGCACCATGTCGTTAGGATCGAGGGAGCCCGACATGGAGTTGGTGAGTTGCTTCGATTGCCGGGTTGAAAAGCTGTAGGTCCAGATGTCGTTGGGTGCGTTGTAGCCTTCGTGACGATAGAGGAGGCGGGTGCCATCTTTGCTGAAGGCTGTCGTCGATCCTGCGAGGCGACTCACACCGGCCGCGAGGGGAAGCTTTTCGGCTTTCTTCGTGGCGATCTCATAACGGTAGATATCGATGACCCCGTCGGTGTTCGCGGTCCAGGTGATGAACCTGCCGTCGGGCGAAAAGTCACCGCTAAAGACTTCCCACTTTTCGTGCGTAATCCAATCGGGCTTCTTCGTTGCGATTTCCAGCAGGGCAACGTTGGCGAACCCGTTCTGCGCGTCGGAGGTGATGAGGAGGTGCTTGCCGTCAGGTGAAAACGATGTCGCTTCGAAGAGCTTCGCGCCTTCATGCGGGGTGAGGTTCGTCGATTTGGCCGTCGCGACTTCGAGCAGGAAGACGTTGGAATCATCACCGGCGGCGTTCGCTTGCGTGTAGGCGATCCACTTGCCGTCCGGAGACCAGATCGGATGGGAGTTGGACAGTTCCTTCGGCGTGCCGGTAGTGAGGTTACGGACCTTGCGCGTGAGAACGTCGAGCAGCGCGAGTTCGTTGGTGGGTGAGGTCTTCGGCTTAATGAGGAACGCAAGTCGGTGGCCGTCCGGCGACCAAACGGGTGAACTCTCGGCAATGTGAGGAGTGCGCGTGAGTTGCGCAACCTCGCCGTTCTTCGGCGACACCATGAAAAGGTCCCACTGCTCGTTGCCGCCGTAATCGGACTGATAGGCGATCCAGACCCCATCCGGAGACCACGCGGGTTTCGACTGACGCTGGTCGCCGATGGTGAGTTGCTGTGGCCACCCACCACTGGAGTCGACGGTCCAGAGATTTTCGCGTCCGCTCAGGTTCGAGACCACCACGACTTTCTTCCCGTCCGGCGCCCACGAACTGGCGCCGATTTGCCGTGAAAGGAAGAATCGTTCGAGAGAATAGTTGGCCAGGTCTGGCCGCATCTTCGCGATTACGTTTTCAGGATTGGTCTCGGCCTGAGGCGGCGTGAGCGTTTGTGCGAAGGAAAGGGAACTGAGCAGTACGACGACGAAAAGGCCTTTGCGGAGCATCGGCAGAAAGTGTACCGAATCCCGCGCTGTTCGGCGATTACTTGGCGCCTTTGTGTTGCTCGACGGTGCTCCAGGTTTTGTCTTCGGCGTGGCAGACGGTTTCGAGTGGACACTCCACGCACTTGGGATTACGCGCGACGCAGAGGGACCGCCCGTGATGAATGACCTGGTGCGAAAACAGGATCCAGTGGTCTTTTGGGATGACCTTCATGAGGTCCTGTTCGATTTTCGGTGGATCGTCGGCGGCGGTGAGTTCAAGCCGGCGGGAGATCCGGTGGACGTGCGTGTCAACGACGACGCCTTCCGCTATGCCGAACCAGGAGCCGAGCACGACATTGGCGGTTTTGCGAGCCGCGCCAGGGACGGTGAGCAGTTCCGCCATCGTTTGCGGGACCTTGCCCCCGAAGTCGTTCACGATTTTCCGCGCCGCACCGACGATGGATTTGGACTTGTTGCGAAAGAATCCGGTGGACTTGATGTCGGGCTCAAGCTGCTCGGGCTCAAGCGCGGCAAAGGCTTGCGGTGTCGGATATTTCTTGAAGAGCACCGGTGTCACCATGTTGACACGCGCGTCGGTGCACTGCGCTGACAGGATGGTGGCGACCAGCAATTCCCATGCGTTCGAATGAGTGAGCGCGCAGGTGACTTTGCCGTAGCGGTCGTCGAGGCGCTTCAGGATCTCCTGCACGCGTTCAGGAGCAACCGGGTTGAAGCCCTTCGGAGCGCGGGCTGCTTTGGCCGACTTCTTCGCCGCACCGGGAAGGGCAGAGTCCTTTGGCTGCCTGGCAGGCTTGGCTTTCTGCGCAGAGACGAATGTCTGCGCCACGTTCTTCTTTGCGCCTTCATGGCGGCCGGATTTCGCCGGCTGGCGGGTGATCATGCCTTTGGGCATTAGCCAAGCCTCTCGAGCATTTCTTCCGGCGTGACCTTGAGCGCGGTGAGCCGTGGCGAGTCGTGCAGGATGAATACGGAGTTTTCAACCTCGCGCAGGCGCATGGTCATATCGACTACATCTTCCGGACGATCCGTTTCTAGAGCGATGACAAATTCGTGATCGTCGAGTCCGAAAGAGTAGATGGTATTCATGCGAACCGACCTGAATTCGCCGGCGGCTGAGATCTGCTCGTGTACGATGCGCTGGCGATCTTCAAACGGGCGTCTGTACCATTCGCGCGTCTTGGCGAAGGGGAAGACGATGAGATAGCGCTTGCCGCCTGGCTTGATGTATCCGCGAAGGGAGAGGTCATTTTCGTGTTCCTGCCCGATCAAGTACTGGGAACGCTTGGTGGTTCCGAGAAAGGAGTGGGTCACTTCCAGGTATCCGCCGAGCTGGGTGCGTATGAGATCGGTGTGCGCGGCATTCAGGCAATCGAGCGAATAACAAATGCGCCAGAGCATGAAATCGCAGTCGGCGCGGAAGCCGGAGGTGGAATAGGTGAGAATGCCCATGTCCTCGTTGCACCAGCGCTGCAGGACGCGAGCGACTTCTTCCTTGTGGTCACGACGCGCGTCCATGGAGAGGCGCCGCCATTCCGGCTGGATCTTGAAGAACGAGAAGTTGACGAATTGGCGGCGAGCTGGAGAAGTCTTGTCGTGATCGGCCATTTGAGTTGCCCGAAATCGGGATTTTAGCAGACCGGAGTTACCGGCGCGGTACGCCATCCGGTATGCATTGACCTCATGTACGATGCCGTTTAACCTGCTCTTAGACATGGCAGTGAAGTCAATTCAGCTCGGGCAAGTCTGGCGTCACGATGCCGACTCCCAGAACTACCTTGTCACCAAGGTGTACAACGAAGTATTCACGCAGTATGCCATTCTGCGCCGCGCCGATTCCACGGCAGCCAGCGGCGATACGACACGGGTGAAAGTGCAGCGCACCAACGAGGGCGTCACTTTATCCGGTTATACCTTCACGCAGGATTCGGAAGAATTTTAGGGAGCACCGGCAGTCGTCTGCGATCAGAACCCAGGATCTTACTGCTCCAAGGCGACATGCTGGGTCGAGAAGCATTCCAAGGTAAGTAGATGATAGCGAAAATCATTGAAGTACTTAGCGGCTTCATTATTGCCGTCATTTCTTCGAGCGGCTATTTCGGAGTGATGATCCTGATGGCGATCGAGTCAGCGTGTATCCCGCTGCCGTCGGAGATCATCATGCCGTTTTCCGGCTACCTGGTTTACACCGGGCGCTTCGACCTGTTCTGGGTCGCAACAGCGGGTGCAATCGGGTGCAATGTTGGATCGGTGTTCGCGTACTACCTCGGCTACTACGGCGGGCGTCCGCTGGTTGAAAAGTACGGGCGCTACATTCTGCTGAGCGAAAAAGAGCTGCACTGGGCCGACCGTTTCTTCGAGAAGTATGGCGACTGGGCCGTGTTCATCAGCCGCTTGCTACCGGTGGTGAGAACGTTCATCGCACTGCCGGCGGG
Organism: Terriglobales bacterium; assembly: GCA_035561515.1. Taxonomy (NCBI): domain Bacteria; kingdom Pseudomonadati; phylum Acidobacteriota; class Terriglobia; order Terriglobales; species Terriglobales bacterium. The sequence continues at coordinate 58,913 of DATMXP010000018.1, forward strand.
CATCGCGCGCATGAAGCAGTTGCGTTTCCACGTGTTCACGTTTGTCGGCTCGTGGCCGTGGTGCTTTGGGCTGGCGTGGGTCGGAATGAAACTCGGCGAGCAGTGGAATAGCGATCCCCGACTGAAGGCGTGGTTCCACCGTTTCGACGCGGTAATCCTTGGGATTATCGTTCTTGGTGCGGTGTGGTTCGTGTGGTCGCGCTGGCAGCATCGGATCAAGGGAACCGCCAGCGCAGAGCCTGTCGATTAACGGGTCGCTTGCGTTCTGAGTTAGTCCTTTAGCGATTTTTTCTGCTCGGTGGGCTGGTCCTTCGCTTCGTCCTTCTTTAGTTCGGGCGGGGGTACAGCGTCGTTGTAGATGGAGCGCGCGATCTTCCAAGAGCCGTCGGGCTGCCGCTTCAGGATACGCATGACGTTGTAGCGGAAGGGATGTTCTTCGCCGCCTGAAAAGGGACGGGTGCGTCCGGTGATCACGCCCCACTCATACGCTGTGTCCGCGATGATGTGCACCTCCTGGAACTGTTCGTCGTAGGCCAGCATTTCCGTGCTCTTCATCTCATCGATGTGTTGCTGGAGCTTTTTCATGTTGGCGTCTCTGCCGACGATAGGCGGTTCGCCGGGGTGGATCATGACGACGTCGTCGGTCCAGAGGGATTGTAGGCGGTCGGCGTCGAGCGCAATGGAAGCTTCGATGTCGCGGGAGTGGAGGTCATTGATGGCCTCCTGGTCCTCGGCAAATTGCTGCTTTTGGGTGGCGCTTGGCGCGGTGCTACGGTGGGCCGGAGCTTTGCGCTGGGCTGTCGCAAGGGGAACGAAGATGGCGAGCAATATGAGCGAATACAGTATGCGGCGCAATGCGGTCTCCTTAGTCAATCTTGATCGCTTTGGTGATGAGCTTTTCGTACACGCGAAAAGGAGTTAGACGCTTCAACCATACCTGCAGATGGGCGTCGTGGCCGATGACGTAGCGGACTTTCGGGTGGGGGTCGTTTGCCACACGAACGACGAGTTGAGCTACTTTGCGGGGATCACCCTTCCTGATTTTCCCGCTGGTGACAAAATCACGAAATCTGCGGGCGCGTTCGATGTTGGGAGATGAATTATCGAATGCTCCCCGGGCGAGTTTTGCGTTCTTCAGCCAGATATCGGTGTCATAGGCACCGGGTTCGATGAGACTGACTTTGATTCCTACACTGCGAATTTCCATGCGCAGCGATTCCGTCCAGCCTTCCAGCGCATATTTTGAGGAGCAGTAGGAACTCAGGGACGGCTGTCCGGCACGTCCTGCAATCGAGGAGATCATGATGATCTGGCCGGATTTCTGCGTGCGCATCGTAGGAAGTGCCGCCCTAGTAACTGAAACGTGTCCGAAGAAATTAGTTTCGAATTGTTCGCGTAATTCTTCGAGCTGGACGTCTTCGGCAAATCCTGCGAGAGGGAATCCGGCGTTGTTGACCAGCAGGTCGATGCGGCCATGATCGCGAACCACCGACCCGATGCACGCTGAAATTGACTCGGGCTTGGTGACATCCAACTGGCGGATATCGACGTTCGCCGCAACCCCTGCCGAGGCAAGCGCCTGATCGAGAGCGGTACGCCTCTCCAGATTGCGCATAGTTGCGACGACGCGGAAGCCGTTTCTGGCGAGTTCCACGGTGCTCAGCAGGCCAATGCCGCTGGAGGTGCCGGTGATGACAGCAACTCTGTTGTTCATGATTCGTGGTTCCCTGATTGGGCAGCTATTGTAGCCCCTAGCGGGATACGTCGGGTGCGGTGTCTCCGGGCACGCGCAGAATGGTGCGGCCGGCGCTGGTGATCTTCACGACTTCACCGGGACGCGGAGAGATGGCATCTTCGTCGCTGGCGGTCTTCTCGCGCAGTTCGATCGAGAGCGAGTTGGTGGCTTCTGCAACCTTCACGCCAAAAGAAGCGCGGTTGCTGAGATCGAAGACGATGCGAGTGATCCCGGGCTTGTAGGCCGAAATGCGAATGCGGGAGACCAGGCCGCCGGAGGTGGGAACCGATGCCCCTTCTGCACCAACGAGATTTACCCCGTACAAATCAAAGTAGACGCGGTTCGGTCCGTTGATGGAGAAACCCTCATATGCCACGCGTCGGGGAAGATCGATGCTGAGTACCACCAGGGAAGGGCTGGCAGCGAGATGGACTGCCTGCGGCAGATTTGCGCTCGGCTTAACCTCTTCCGTGCTGACCGGCTTTAAAAGCGATTCCTCCGCAGGGGTAGCAACAGGCTCGGAAGCGGGCGCAGCCGCATTCATGATGGAAGCCGGGGCTGGCGCTTTCGCAGACGACAGGCGGTTAATGGACATGAACCCGATTCCCGCCAGGAACATCAGGATTATCACGATCGCGATAAGGACCGGAAGACGATTTTCGCCACTCGAATCGGCCTTCGAAGAAGGCTCCTCGAACTCAGCGACGGACTCGTCCACAATGGTGCCAACAAAGGTCGGTTTCGGTCGGTCAGAAACCTCGGCAGGCGTAACCGGCGGTATCGGGACCGCAGCGGCAACCGTTTCAGGAGACTGAAACTGCTCGACTGTTTCCGCCTCACGGTGTGGAGCGGCTGGAATCAAGGACCCAGCGCCAACCTGCATGCGCGAATTGTGCTGGAGCGATTCGGCGATTAGAGCCTGTGTCCAACGCAGAGTTCCGATGTCGCGGTGAGAGAAGTGCTGCGCGCGCGGCGAGAATACGGCCAGAATGCCAATCAGTTTGCCATCGGAGAGCAACGGCAGGTACAGCATGGACTTCACGCCAAGTGCGGTGCACGCGGTGTAATCGACGCGAGGATCTGCCGCGGCGTTCATGCAGATAACGCTCTCGCGAGTACGTATGCATTCGCCGCTCAAGCCGGAGAGGGCATTGAAGCGGGACCCAAGGTTCGGGGCGGAGTTGCCACTGCGCGCTACGCAGACCATCGACTGTTCATTGCCTAATGCGATGGCCGCTCCGGTAGCCTCTGTCAGGGTTTGCGCTCCGGCAACAATGCGTTGTAACGCGGCTGGGAATCCTCGTTGCACGCTGGCCGCAAACTGCTCAGGGGCGAGCGATTGGATCATTGCGGCGGTATCACGCCGCAATTTATGGAATTCCTGCTGGATGGTGTAGGCAAAGCCAAGGAATGCCTGAAGCATGTCCCACTCGTGGGGCGCAGGAACCGCCGTCCGCGAGCGGATGCGATGCAAATCCTTGTTCGAGTTGTACTTGTCGGCCAACGACGATCGCAGCCTGTTCCTAGGAGATGCACCATTATTGGTGAAATGAAAATCCAGTTCAAGCAAGAAGCGCAAAAGTTTTCAACAGGAGGAGGAACTCTGATGTGGTATATTCCGCCTCAAAGCCGAGGCTGAACAATGAATTCTGTTTACGAGTCTTTGCGGGCCCTTCTCCGCACAAAAGAACTGGAAATCAAGAAATTAGAGAAAGAAATCGAAGCTCTGCGCGTGGTGCTGCCCATCGTTGCGGAGGCTGGTAGTGCCGTTCCCGAGCAGGAGCCTGCCACCTCGGGCGCGAAGTTCACCCCTGAAGCTGCTTCCAAAGCCAAGCCCTATACGCCTGCGGAATTTGAGAACGTGATGGCGCAAGCCGCGGCTGCATCGGCCGGATCCATCAACATACCGGCGCCCGACCTCACGCCGAAACCGCGCACCAACTGGCCGTAAATCGGCGAAATTGACCTCTTCCGGCCCAAGCCGTCCCCTAGCGGGACGGCCTTATGCCCGTACGTTACCCCCGTAATTTGAGCAAGATACCGGGAAGCCCTAACATCCCGGTGAATGTCCTATCGAACCGAGGAGCGGACCCGCTTGCGTCTGACGGCCCTGGTATGGGGATCAGACGGCAACGGGCACATGTTCATGGAGCAGGTCCAGACATTGGACATCTCTCCCATGGGCGCAAGGCTGAAGGGTCTTTCGCACCCGGTTTCCACGGGATCGATCCTGGGCATTCAAAACGGCGACAACCAGGGCCGCTTCGAAGTTGTGTGGATTGGCGAAAAGGGAAGCGACCGCGAAGGACAGATTGGCGTCCGTTGCATCCAGATCGGTCGTCAGACCAGGAAATCGATTCTGTACATCGACGATCAGGACTTCGAACTCGAGCGGCGCGTTCCGCTGTTACAGGCTTTTGGTTACGAGCCGCACACCGCGGCTACTGCGCAGGAAGCATTTGATCAAATGAACAAAGTCCACTTCCAGGCTGTCATGGTGGACCAGCCCTTCCCCGGCGTTAACGATGTCACGTTCATCGATCAGATCAAGCGGACACAACCGGACACCAAGATTCTGGTTGTTTCCGCTTTTCCTTCGCAGGTACCGGAACGAGTCGTCGAGTTGGCGGACACTTTCCTGCATAAAGGCGAGAACCAGAACAAATTGATAGCCGCCATCGAGCAGTTGATCGGCCCGGGTCACACCATCAAATGGCCGATCACGCGAACCATCCAACGCTACAAAGTGGTTGTGCCTGTAGCTGTCCGCGTCCTTCGCAGCGGCGTGAGCGTGCAGATGATCGGCACCTCGGTTGACCTTGGCGAAGGAGGCATGGGGGTACAGGTAGCGGGTGGAGAACTCGCAGCCGGCGAAATCATCAACATCGAGTTCTCATTGCCGACGGCGCCGCATCCGCTCAAACTCTACGCAATGGTGCGCCATCGCAAGATCGATCATTACGGAATCCAGTTTGTGGACATCGGCGCTGAAAACCGGCAGGCGATCAGCGATTTGTGCGACGTGCTTGTGCCAATGGATCTCCCCCACTAGATATCCCGGCAGTCATTCACAAAGAACAAGTTCAATGTCAGTGCGATGCGTCACAATGCGCATTCTCGCATTATGGTACAAGTGCATTGCAATTCCGCTCTCAATACGAGAACATAGTCAGTTTGTAATACCAATCCTGCACTGATAGGAATAGTTGATGGCAAATCGGGATAACCTCGGCCGCTCGAAGGCTTCCTCCCAGGGAACTGAGATTGCGCCCGCAAAGGGCAAACTTGGCGTTTTGCTGCCTGGCATGGGCGCCGTTGCTACGACGTTTGTCGCTGGTGTTGAAGCCGTTCGCAAAAAGATTGCAGAGCCCATTGGATCGCTGACGCAGATGGGTACCATTCGTCTTGGCAAGCGTACAGACGCGCGTTCGCCGAAGATCAATGAGTTCGTGCCCCTCGCGAAGCTAAACGACCTCGTGTTTGGTGGCTGGGACATCTTCGAAGACAACATGTACGAATCCGCCACGAATGCGGGCGTGCTCGACTATCGGCTCCTCGAGCAGATCAAGCCTTTCCTGAAAGGCATTAAGCCGATGAAGGCCGTGTTCGATCACAATTACGTGAAGCTGATCGACGGCCCGAACAAGAAGAAGGGCAAGAACAAGATGGACCTCGCGGAACAACTGCGTGACGACATCCGCAAGTTCCGCCGCGCCAACAAGTGCGACCGCATGGTGGCCGTGTGGTGTGGTTCGACCGAATCGTTCATCAAGCCGATGGAGATCCACTCCTCGCTGGCGAAGTTCGAGAAGGCACTGCAGAAGAGCGATCCGAACATTGCGCCCTCGATGATGTACGCGTATGCCTGCCTGAAAGAGCAGGTGCCCTACGCGAACGGCGCGCCGAACCTTTCGACCGACATTCCGGCGATGCTCGAACTGTCACGCGCGAACGAGACGCCCATCTGCGGCAAGGACTACAAGACCGGCCAGACGCTGATGAAAACCATCCTGGCGCCGGGCTTCAAGGCACGCTTGCTCGGAATGAACGGATGGTTCTCGACGAACATCCTCGGCAACCGTGATGGCGAAGTGCTGGAAGATCCGGGTTCCTTCAAGACAAAGGAAGAATCAAAGCTGTCGGTGCTCGAGTACATTCTGCAACCGGAGCTTTATCCGCAGCTTTACGGCAACATCACGCACAAGGTGAAGATCAATTATTACCCGCCGCGTGGTGACAACAAGGAAGGCTGGGACAACATCGACATCTTCGGATGGCTCGGCTATCCGATGCAGATCAAGGTGGACTTCCTCTGCCGCGACTCGATCCTTGCGGCGCCGATCGTTCTCGACCTGGTCCTGTTCATGGACCTGGCGCAACGCACCTCCACGCTGCGTGGAATCGGTATCCAGGAATGGTTGAGCTTCTACTTCAAGTCGCCGATGACGGTGCCGGGACTGTATCCGGAACACGACCTGTTCATCCAGTTAATGAAACTGAAGAACACGCTGCGTCACCTGAAGGGCGAGGAACTGATTACCCACCTCGGACTGGAGTATTACGACTAACGATTACCTTTTCCGAAACCCCTGCCACACGCAGGGGTTTTTCTTTTGTAGGCTAGAGTTAGCAGCATCCGAAACGGAGGATGCGTCTAAACAGCGGCGGCAATGGATTGGGAGGAAAGATTGAAACAATTCTGCGTAGTGATGCTACTCATCTGTCTTGCGGCGGTTGCGGCAATGGCGCAGGAGGGCAACGTGGCGATTGGCGTCAGCACCACGATGTCGCCGGGGCCATCGCAGGCCGTCATGAATTCAGGGACGTATTACGCACCCACCATTGGGGGCGGCTCGTACATCAATTTCAGCGGCGATTTTCTTATTAAGAAGAACTTTGGCGTGGGAGGCGAAGTTGCCTGGCGCGCCAGCCAGAATCTGTATCAGGGATATCAACCATATCGCCCGTTTTATTACGACTTTTACGGTGTCTACGCGCCCAAGTTTGGGAAGTACTTCGGAGTTGAAGCTCTGGCCGGAATCGGCGCGGAAAGCGTCCGCTTCTACACGAATTACTACAACTGCAGCTATTTCGGCGGTTGCACGAATTACGTCAGCAGCAATCACTTCATGGGCGTCTTCGGCGGCGGGTTGAAGTTTTACCCCACTGGCGGAAACTGGTTCATCAGGCCAGAAGTCCGGGTGTACACGGTTCGCAATAACGAGGAATTTAGCAGCGGGCGCGTGGTTAGGTCCGGAGTGTCGATCGGATACACGTTTGGCGGCTCGAATTACTAGAGAAGGTGTCCCACTTGTACCGTGACATCTGCTGAGCACCGGAACGCGTCTAACCCCAGGTGGAGTGAGGAGACTGGGGATTGCGACGGACTGTTGTTGCGCGCAGTGCCGCGGAGATGTTGCGGCTTCGGGATCGCTGGGAAGAGCTGGACGAACTGAACCCGTGTACGACGTTGTTCCAGTCGTTCGCCTGGAATATTGCTGCCGCGCGCCTGTTTGCGGAACGGGAACATCCAGAGGTTATCTACTGCGAAAATGATAACGGAGCAGCTTTGCTGCCGTGTGCGGTGGCACAGCGGACCGGCCAGTTGACCCTGCTGGGCGAATCGCTGTTTGACTATCGCGATGTTCTCGTAGCAGGTGACGAGCAAGCGTTGCTTGACGCCTGGGAGTGCGCCGCCGAAAAGGGGCTTGATTTCTCGGCCGGAGCGCTGAGGAGCGACGCCAATTTCGGCTTTTGGCGCGGCTTCGAGACCAGCCCGTTTTACGGAGCGCCACGCGTTTCGCCGGCGCAAATTTCAAACGATCAGTTTGCTTCCGAACACAGTCGGCTCGGACGATGGTTCCGCAAGTTGGAGAAGATGGGTGCGACCTTTCGAGTCCATCCCGGCACGAATTCGCAACTCGTGCGCGAAATCTATCAACACAAAGCGGAGCAACCTCCCGGGTCGGGCGACAACCTCTTCTCCGATCCATTGCGGCAGCAGTTCATGGTGGAAGTCTGTGCCGAGCCTGCAAGCCGGTGTGAGATATTCACCATGGAATCTGCGGGAACGCTCGTCTCCGCGCTAGTGACATTTGTGGACCGGAATGTCCGGCGCTTCTACACCATCTACTTCGATATGTCTTGGGCGAAATATTCGCCGGGCATGTGCCTGGTGTTTGAGGTCACGCGGCGCTCGTTAGCCGAAGGGCTCGAATGCGACTACATGACGGGAGAGCACGGGTACAAGACACGACTGGCGACATCTGTGGTTCCCATGTACTGGGTGCAAGCCTCGGCATCGCGGGTCGCATTGCTCGGGCAGCCGGCTACGGCGACAGAAGTGCCAAGCGCCGCTTAGAGCCGCTTCAGAAAGTTTTTCGCGTCTTCGAGGTGCGGAAACAGTTTTTCTTCTTCCTGAAAATCTTTCGGATGAACGCAGCGGCGACTTCCGCGAAGCTTTACGGGATGCTTCAGATGAAGCATCTCGTGATAGACGATGTACTCGGTCACGTAGCGGGGAATTCGCAGATGGTCGAAGACGCGGCTGATGACGATTGCGTTGTGAGCCGGATCGTAGTGTCCGAGCATGTTTCGAGCGCTCGATTGGCTCCATGACATCTGCGGACGCGCCAGCAGCCCGAAGAAAAATCGGGCATTCAGTTCGTCGAAGATCTCGTTCAGGTCATACACGTTTCCGGCGGGATCTTCGATTTTCTTTCTGCCGCGCATCTGGCGAAGCAGGTGTGCCTTGTCGGTAATCGCCCGGCTGCTGATGTAGCGGCGATAACGCGTCGCGTGTTGAGGATGAATGTCTTTCCGGTAGATCTTCGCGATGAGGATGTGCGCAATCGCGTGCAGGACGTTCTCCGGCGCGGATTCCAGCAGGTCGGAGATGCGGAAGAGCAGCTTGCTGTCTCTGAGCCGCACTGTATTGTTGATGTTGGCGAAAGGGAAGAAGCGGACCTCGATCTCCGGCATCGCAGCACGCGGCCGAAGTTCACGATAGGCTCTCTGGAAAATCAGGACAGGCCCCGAGGTCACGAAATCAGATTAGCAGAAGTGCGGGCGAACTCAACGTCGAGCCTACTTCTTCTTGCTTAGCGCTGCGTTCTGCTCTTCGAGGGTTTTCTTTGCATCGTCGAGGCTGAGGCTCACCGCCTCGATTGCGTCCTGCAATGCGAAGCTATAAAGCTTGTAGATGTCCGCATTTTTGGGATCTTCTGCAACGCTCTTGATTCCCTGCAAACGCGACACGAACTGGGTTTCGGCGGTAACGACCTCGTTCAGCGCTTTGCGGAGGTCCGAACTCTTGCTGCTGTAGTCATCTACGTTGTCGTCGAGTTCGTCCACGATGGAACGGAAATCCTCAAGGGCGTCGTGCATTTTCTTGCCCCGATCGCCGGACTTGGGCTCGGTCTGTACGCGCTCGATGGTGTCCAGACGCTCCGTCGCATACTTCACCAGAAGCTTCATGCGCTTCAAGGGTTCCTGGGCGACCTCGCGCAAGTCGTCAGATTCCTTGTCGGTAAGCGGGTCGCGGTGCTGCGCCCATGCCGAAGCAACGATCAGAGACATACAAAGAAATGCGAGAACAAACCTGGGCCGGATCTTCATTTGCGAAACATCCTTTCGAGCAGCTTTGTCCGAAGCGCGTCGATGCGTTCTTCTCCAGTTTTCAGAGGCTGGCGATCGTCGAACGCCCACGAGCGGCTGAGTTCTGCCATGCGGTCTGAGATCTTACGAAGACGAATCTCGACCTTCTTCAGGTCCTTGCCGGTATCAATGGCGGACTGCGCCGCGATCTCGCTGGAGCGCAAAGATTCTTCGACCATCTTGCGGGCCCTGTCAACATCTGACCCATAAACTTGGTCGGCAGCCTCAAGTTGACGGCGCGAGAGTTCGCTGTAGAGGTCGGGGCGCTTCTTCGGTTCTGCAGCCTCCGCCTTGGCCTTCAACTGCTCGATCGTCTCCTCTTTCGCGAGCGCGATGATCGTAGTGCCGAGAAACAGTGCCAGGAGAAATTTCTTCATCTTCTACTTCTTGGGTTCGATGGCCAGAATCCGTTGCCGCGCCTTCCATTCTTCGTTGGGAAACTTTCCGTCCGCCGCCGCCAGGAATTGCTTGTAGTTCGCGATCGCCTCTTTCGGAGCCCGCAGGTGATCGTACGCAGTTGCGCGTAGATAATACGTTGCCGGCAGCTCCGGGAGAAACTTCGCGCGTGCGTCCAGCGCCTGGATAATCAGCGGATAATTCTTGTTCTCGGATGCCGCGATGGCAAGATCGGCGTAAATCTCTCCGGACCGCGGGTTCAACTTCGCGGCATTCAGCAACGCGGCTTGCGCTTCGGCTGGGCGTTTCTGGCCCAGCATCGCCAGCCCGTACCAGTGGTGAAGCTGAGGATCGTTCGGGTTTGCCCTGAGAGCCGATGCCAGATGCGGCTCGGCGTTCTTATAGAGCTTTTGCCCAATGTAGATGCCGATGATCTCTTTCTGAGCTTCCAGGTCGCCGGGTTTGGCTTGCAGGCCCTTTTCGAATTCCGCTGCCGCTTCGTCTGATTTCTTTTGTGCCAACAGCAATCGTCCAAGCTGCACGTGAGCCGTGGCATTGTTCGGATTCAGGCTGATGTATTTCCTCAACGGCTGTTCCGCTTCGGCGAACTGGCCGAGTTTGCTGTAAGCGTTGACCATGCCAGCCCATGCTTCGGTGGAATTCGGGTCCAGTTCGGAGGCGCGGCGATATTCAAGGGCCGCATCGGCGAAACGCTGTTGCTGTTCCAGCAGCAGGCCCGCGGAGAGGTGCGGTTCCGCGTCAGTCGGTTTCAGCTTTCCGGCATTTTGAAAGGCTTCAATTGCCTCGGTGGGCTTCTTGTCGCGCAGCACTTCACCGAGCGAGAGCCATGCGCGATACCAGCCTTCCTCGGCCTTGCCGCTGGGCTTCAGCTTGGTCGCAGCGAGAAGGTATTTCTCCGCATCCGGCGAGTTGCTTCGGGCGAGCAAGATTCCCAAGTTCAGCGTTGACTCGAATATCTGCGGGTTAGCCTCGGTGGATTTCCGATATGCCTCAATGGCTTGCGGCGTTCGCCCGGTTTCGTTGTAGATGAAGCCCAGGTCAAACCAGGCACGATAGTTCTGCGGATTCTTGTCGACGACCGTGAGCAGGTCCTTTTCCGCTGCCGGATAATCTTTCCGGTCCATGGCGGCCTCGGCCTGTCTTAAAGCGGGGGTAAAGACCGGATCTTCGACTTCCTGCCGATGCTTGCGCACGGTCTTACCTGACTGCTGTGCGAAGGCGGGGCTTTCGCCGACAACCAAGGCAAGGATCAGCAAGTACAGGGAATAGCGCAATGTCATCCTGAGTTAAGTGTCTCTCAAACCACGGTCATGAAGCCAGCACGTCGTTCGAGCAACGGTCATCGGAAGGAGAGTTCCCGCCTCCCAGTAGGATGCGGGAAAGCCACTGTCCGGTGTACGAGTGTTTACAACCCGCGACATCCTCCGGTGTTCCGGTTACCACTACTTTGCCACCGCGCTCGCCGCCTTCGGGACCGAGATCGATGACCCAGTCGGCGGCCTTAATCACGTCGAGGTTGTGCTCGATCACCAGAATGGAACCTCCGGTATCGATGAGTCGACGGAAGGAAGAAAGCAGCTTCGAAACGTCGTCGAAGTGTAATCCCGTGGTCGGCTCGTCAAAGATATAGAGGACTCGAGACCGGCGTTTCTTCTGCTTGTGGTGCTCTTCGTCCTCTCCCTGTTCCTGTTGCACCACGATGTCCCGTTTGGGCTGGAGGTGAGCCGCCAGCTTCATACGCTGGGCTTCGCCCCCAGACAATGTGGTCGCGGATTGTCCCAACCTCAGGTATCCAAGCCCGACCTCGTCCAGCACCTTTAAACGATCGACAATCTTGGGAATCCCGGAGAAGAAGTGGAGCGCCTCACGCACCGTCAGGTTCAGCACTTCGTGGATGTTCTTCCCCTTGTAGCGAACCGTCAAAACCTGCGGCTTGTAACGAGTGCCTTTGCACTCCTCGCAGACCAGTTCTACGTCGGCCAGGAACTGCATCTCGACCGTGACGGTGCCATCGCCCTGGCAGGTCTCGCAACGGCCGCCGGGGATGTTGAAAGAGAAGTGTCCGGCGGAGAAACCACGCTTCTGCGAGTCAGGAAGGGAAGCAAACAAATCCCGGATCGCGTCGAAGGCCTTGATGTAGGTCACCGGATTCGAGCGCGGTGTCCGTCCAATGGGGGACTGGTCAACCAGGATGACTTCGTCCAGGTACTGCACTCCATCGAGTTTCGACAGGTAGCCGGCAGCCGGACCCGTGCCGTTCGTCTGCTTCAACGCCGAAGCCAGTGCCTGGTAGAGGACATCATGTACCAGCGTCGATTTTCCCGATCCACTCACACCGGTGATTGCCACCAACATGCCGAGCGGAATGGTGACGTCGATGTCTTTCAGATTATGCGCACGCGCCCGCTTCAGGCTGAGCTTCTCTTTCGTCGGCTTGCGACGATGCGGGGGGAGCTGAATCCGAAGTTCGTCGGCCAGATACTTGCCGGTCAGCGATCCCGGCGTTTTGCGGATCTCGGCATACGTACCCGCCGCGATGATCTTTCCACCGTTCTCGCCCGCTCCCGGCCCAAGGTCGAGGATGTAGTCAGAGGCCTTCATGATCTCCGGATCGTGTTCGACAACCAGGATGGTGTTACCGAGGTCGCGAAGGTCATGCAGGATCTTGATCAGCCGATTCGTATCACGACTGTGCAGCCCAATCGACGGCTCATCCAACACATAAAGAGTGCCCACAAGTCTTGAGCCGAGCGAGGTCGCCAATTGAATCCTCTGCGCTTCGCCTCCGGACAGGGTCGAAGACAGGCGGTCCAGCGAGATGTATTCCAGCCCAACTTCATCGAGGAACCGCAGGCGGTCACGAACTTCGTCCAGCAACTTCCCGGCGATATCGTTTTCCTCGCGAGATAGTTCCAACCCGGCGAAAAACGCTGTCGCTTCCTCGACGGTCATGGATGTGACCTGGCAGATGTCGCGTCCGCTGACTTTGACCTGCCGCGCATCGGTGCGCAGACGACCTCCACCGCAGGCGCCGCAGACGGAATATCCGCGGTAACGGCTGAGAAACACCCGTACGTGCAGCTTGTACTTCTTGCGTTCCAGATGCTCGAAGAAACCGCGCACGCCCCAGAATTTTCCGTCGCCGTTGATGACCACGTCCTGATGCTTCCGGTCCATATCCGACCAGGGCACGTCCAGTGGGATCCCCGCCGATTTCGCGTACCGCTTCAATTCATTGAACAAGGGACGATACTTCGGCTTCGTCCACGGCTCCACGGCACCTTGCGCCAGTGTCAGCGATTTGTCGGGAATGACCAGGTCCAGGTCAAAGTCGATCGTGTTGCCAAATCCCTGGCAGCGCGGACAAGCCCCGTATGGGTTGTTGAACGAGAACAGTCGCGGCTCCGGTTCCTCGTAGCGGATGTGGCACTTCTTGCATTCGAATCTTTGCGAATACCGGAATCGCTGAGGCTCGCCGTCTGACGGTGCGGTTTCGAAGATGACTTCGCCGGCTTCGCGGAAACAGATTTCGGTCGAGTCCACCAGCCGCGAGCGCGAGTCGGCCGACAGCGAAAGTCGGTCCACAAGGATCTCGACGGGTTTCGAGAAATCGATATCGAGCAACGACTCCGGCGTCGAAAACTCGAATATCTGTGCGTCCTGGTACAAGCGGTTGAAGCCACGCTTGCGCAACTCAAAGAGCCGCTCCTTCAGCAGTTCGTTTGCAGCTTCCTTGCCGGCAGCTTTCTTCTTGCGCCCCTTGGGCTTCTTCTCCGGTTCCGCCGGTACGGCGGTCCGCAACGGAAACAAGACCTGGACCCGGGTGCCCTCGCCCAGGGCAAGCACGGCGTCGGCGACTTCGTCGATGGTGTCCTTCTTCACCAGCCCGCCACAGTTCGCGCAATACGTTTTGCCCACACGCGCATAAAGCAGGCGGAGGTAGTCGTAGATTTCCGTGGCGGTGGCGACGGTCGAGCGCGGGTTGCGGGTCGTGTTCTTCTGGCGGATTGCCACGGCCGGCGCAATCCCATCGATCAGGTCCGCATCCGGCTTTTCGATCCGCTCCAGAAATTGCCGCGCGTACGCCGACAGCGACTCGACATACCGACGCTGTCCTTCGGCATAGATGGTGTCGAAGGCGAGGGAAGACTTGCCCGATCCAGAGACGCCGGTCACGACGGTCAGGTGGTTGTGAGGGATCTCGAAGTCCACATTCTTAAGGTTGTGGGTCCGAGCACCGCGAACGATGATGCTTTCTTGTGACATCAGGGGAAAACGCAGCCCAATCCGGTGGATACCCACACTGGCGGTCCCAGACGGTGCTGCGGAATCTTCTATTATATCGAGCCGGGGAAGGGAGCGGCGAGTCCCGTCGGATTAACGGACGAGGATGAGAAGGGCGAAGATGTACACCCACAGCACCGACATGGAATGCCAGTACCAGGCGGTTACGTCGAGGACCACGCGACGGCGTTCGAGGCCTCGCAGGCGGGAATGAACGAATAAAGCCCCATAAAGCAGGGCGATCAGTCCTCCCACCAGGTGAATGGCGTGCATTCCCGTGAGCACGTAGAAGAATGAGCTATTCGGATTGCCCGAAATGTAGAACCCGCGGCTCATCAGCTCCCGCCAGGCTAGAAACTGCCCGGCCACAAACGCAAAACCGAGCGCCAGCGTAATTCCTAGCCACGGCATCGATCGTTCTTCCCGAACCGTTACGCCCGGAATTCCGGCAACTGCCGACACTGCGGCACGCTGGAATGCCTGTCTCCGAGATTTTTCCAGGGTGAAGCTGCTGACCAACAGCAGGGCGGTGTTAAGCAGCAAGAGGCGTAAGGGCAACGTGACCGGAACCCAGTCATGAACATACGACTGCGTCTCTACGTTCCATGATCCCACCACCTGCCGAATCACGAATGCGATGGTGAACGACAGGAAGAGCATGAAGATCGCAACCAGTGCTACGCCCATCCCGAGGCGATACTTGCGCAGTTGCTCGCCGTAATCCGGAGAAGAGTCTCCCTGTCCGCCACCGCCACCGCCGCCAAACGGAGGATCGTTGTTGGGTCCGCCAGGACCCCTGCCGAACGATGTTCTCGGCGAATGTACGGATGGATTCAGAGTCGCCATGCTGAACGGTTGGATGCAGTCCCCACGACTGCCTGTCAGCATTTTACATCCCGGCTGGTCGTCGGCTATTCGGAGGAAATCTGCATTGTCTGGTCGATCCACAATGTTTTCGGCACACCTTGCTGATCGGGGCCGGAGTAGCTGGCGGTAATGCGAAACCCTTCATCGCTGATTTCCGAACTGTAGCTGTATGGTCCGCGTGTGGGGGACTTCATAACGACGTCGTGGTTGGCGATGAGTTCGTCGAGCGATGCATACTTCCCGTTCAGCGCAAAATAGCCTCGCTCGGCCTGGGCAATGTTGATCAGATCGTTGCGCACGCCGGTCACGTCGATGGTCGCACGCGGATTCGCCGTGGCGCCGCCGGGAGCCGATGTCCCCTGGATCTGTTGCTTGTAGATGTAGGCGCCAACCGCGAGCACCACGAGCAGTCCAACCAAGCCAAACATTCGCGACATGAGGGATAGATTCCGGCAGCAGGGCCGTTGCCACAAGTGACAATCGTGGCGACACCGATGTACATAGCCAGACAATTGACTTGCACCACTGGTGACAGCAAACTCAGGGTCCTGGGAGGGCAACTATGAAGAAATTCGCCCTGGGTTGTTTTCTCTTGCTGTGCGTGATGGCCGTGGCTCAGTCTAGAAGCGATACCGAAAGCAAGCTGATCGCCATGGAAAACGCGTGGAATGCCGCGCAGCGGGAGCATGACACAAAGACGCTCGAAGTCTTGCTGGCCGACACCTTCATCAACACCGAATGGGATGGTTCCGTCGAGAACAAGGCTCAGTTCCTGAAATCGATCAAGGACCCGTCGATGAAGTTCGCGAGCTTCACGACCGACGACGTGTCGGTGTTCATGTACGGCAACACGGGAGTGGTGGCCGGCGCTTATCACGTGAAGGGAACCAGATCCGGAAAGCCCTATGAGGCGCATGGCCGCTTTACCGACACATGGGTGCAGATCAAGGGCAAGTGGCAGTGCGTGGCAAGTGCGGCCGTGCACACAAAGTGAAACGTCGCCGCAACGTGGTCAAATTCGGCTGGGCACGTTACGATAAGCGATCATGACTACGGAAGCGAAAACGTCCTCGTCGCACCTGTGGGAGTTCGATCCTAACCAGCGAGAGGCTTGGGACCGCCGTTATCTCGAGAACCCAAGCTTATATTTCGAACCCGACACGTTCCTGTTGAAGTCGTACGAACAGTACGTTCAGCCGTTGTTCCCGAAAGGTGGAGTAGCGCTGGACGTCGCCGGCGGACCCGGCCGTCACGCCATCTGGCTCGCCGAACTCCGCTGGAAGGTCACGGTGGTAGACATCTCTGAGGTCGCCTTTCAGAACGCCCAGAAGAAAGCCGACGAGCGTGGCGTCGGCATCGACTTCCTTGTGCGCGACCTGAATACCTGGAGCCCCGATCGCAAGAAGTACGACCTGATCCTCGTCTTTTACTACTTGCAACGCGATCTGTTCAGCTATCTGGAAGCGGCCCTGAAGCCCGGTGGATTGTTGATTTACAAAACCTACACGGCCGAGCAGGCGGAGTTCGAAAGCGGGCCGAAGAATCCGGTGCATCTACTGCGACAGAACGAATTGTTGCACGGCTTCCCGGGGCTGAGGACGCTTTTCTACCACGAATCGATTACAGAGAAGGCTGTCGCGGAACTAGTGGCGATCAAGCCGAAGTAGAGGCAGAGAGAAATCCGTGAAGGCGCGCTCTTTTTGGGCGCGCTTTCTCATTTTTCAGGCGATGCATTGTTTGAGAACTGAACTAAACAGTTAGCCCGGAATGGGCTCTTTACTTAGGGAAGACTTAAAAATGCGCCGCTAGGCGGCGGTGCTACGCGCCAGCGCCGCATAACGGCGAACCGCAAACAAGATTCCGTTCACATCCGATGGCAGGCAGCAATCGGCCGCGCCGGCATTCATAGCCGAGGTCCAGATGTTCTCATCGGCTAACCGATGCGTACACACGACGGAAACGTTACTGAACTCGTGACAAAGTTGCTCGACTTCCGGCAGTGAAAACATCTCGAGATCCAGGACTGCTACGTTTGCGCGGGATCTCATGATCGCCTGGCGGAGTTGGGCTTTTTCCGTCAGCGTTACGGCACGGCATTGACCGCGAAGATTATTTGCCAGGGTGGATGCGGCATTCGCGTCATGTTGGGCGAGTACAACGTTCAGGGATAACATTGGGGATCTCCCTTCGCTAAAGTCGTTAATGCATCGCCGCGGCTTCGGACCGCAGCAGGACGGTGCTACTTACTTTGTGGTCGTAGCTTCGAACGGCTCGGCTTGCAGCTTGCCGTTCTGCTTTAGAAGAATCTCTACTTTGCCTTCAGCTTCCTCCAACTCCTTACGGCAATTGTCGGAAAGCTGCACTCCTTCTTCGAACAGTTTGAGGGCGTGTTCGAGAGCGATATCCCCCCGCTCGAGTTCGTCGACGATCTTTTCGAGCCTTTGCAGGCAATCTTCGAACTTAGGCAAAGCGTTAACCCCTGTCGCAGATTCTACCGCAGTTCACAATTGATGGTGTGTGTGGAAATCACCTTAGAACGTAAATTCCTCGTAAGCTGTACGGAAGGGCATTGGCCGAAAGGGAAATGGAATGCCCGGGGAAGGAGTCACCCCGGGCAGTGTAGATTTTTTCTACTTCGCGGTTGTTGCTTTGCCGGTCGTTCCCAGCACTTCGAGAACGTCCACGGCGGCGCTGTATTTTCCGAAAGGAGCGCTTATCTGCGCTCCCTGCACCACGTCGCGTAAGGCTTCCAGCATTTCGCGAGCAATGGCCACGCCCTCGGCACGCGCTTCTTCCGCACTCGACGCCCGTCCCATGCGGGTGATGATTTCGTCGGGCACGCTTACGCGAAGCTCGTTCTTCATGAACTCTGCGTTGCGAACGCTGGTCAGCGGCCAGATGCCGGCAATCACCGGGATGCGGACATGCTCGATTCGTTTGAGAAACTTCTCGAGCAATTCGATATCGAACACAGGCTGCGTTACGACGTATTCCGCTCCGGCTTCCACCTTGTACTCGAAGCGACGAAGTTCTTCGTCGATGTTCGGAGCGCCCGGGTTGGCACCGACGCCGATTACGAAGCAAGTGTTCGTGCCGATCGGGTTGCCGCCCACATCCAGCCCGTGGTTAAGGTTCCGGACGATATTCACCAGTCCGATCGAATCCACATCGAAGACAGCAGTCGCATCGGGATAGTTGCCGAGCTTCGGCGGGTCACCCGTAATGCATATCAGGTTATGGATCCCAATCGCCGATGCACCCAGCAGGTCAGACTGTATGCTCAACACGTTACGGTCGCGACATGTGTAATGCAGCACGCACTCAATGCCAACCTGCTGCTGGGTCAGGATCGATAGCACATGGTTCGACATGCGTGCCGATGCGCGGGGGCTGTCCGGGATGTTGATCGCGTCCACGCCCACTGACTTCAGGTAGCGCGAGCCCTCAATTTCTTTCGTGATGTCCGTTCCCTTCGGGGGAACGATTTCCACCATGGTCGCGAACTGGCCGGCGGCAAGCTTCGCGCCAAGCCCTGAACGCTGCGCCAAAGGCTTGGGCTCGATCACCTTCGTGGTGGCTGTGGGCTTTGCCACCTGGAAAGACGACGTACGGGCTTCCCCGACTCGGAGGGCCGACTTCATCGAGCGAATGTGATCGGGCGTCGTGCCGCAGCACCCACCGATCAGCTTTACTCCGGCTGCCGAAAACTTCTTTGCGTAGCTCGCCATGTACTCCGGAGAGCACAAGTAAATGTTTCGGCCTTCGACGGAGCGTGGCATCCCGGCGTTGGGCTGTGCCGCCAGCGGGATCGCGTCGCCCACTACCGCGCGGACCTTCTCCATCGTGTCGAGCATGGGCGCAGGGCCGACGCTACAGTTGCAGCCGATGACGTCGACGCCCCATCCCAGCATTTTTTCTGCGAAGATCTCAGGGGTCGAGCCGTCCAAACAGTTTCCGTCTTCGTCGATCGTTACTTGCGCAACAATGGGGATCGTCGGACTTACGTCTCTAGCGGCGCGAATGGCCTGGCGCAGTTCTTCCAGGTACCCGAAGGTTTCCAGGATGATAAGGCCCACTCCACCTTCGACCAACGCGTCGATCTGTTCTTTGAACGCCGTGTAGGCTTCCTCAAGCGAAACCTTACCGAGCGGCTCGATGCGAGTGCCGAGCGGTCCCACAGACCCTGCGACATAGCCGTCGAAGCTTTTGGCCGCCTCGCGCGCCAGTTTCACCCCGGAGATGTTGATTTCGCGTACGCGGTCAGCGGCGCTGAACCTTGCCAACCGAAACGAATTGGCTCCGAAGGTGTTTGTCTCTATGACCTCGGCGCCGGCCTGCAAGTATTCCTGGTGGACCTGGCGAATAAGGTCGGGCTGCGAGACGTTCAGTTCGTCGTAGCAGCGATTGATGAAAACACCCTTGGAGTACAGCAGGGTTCCCATGGCTCCGTCGCAAAGGATGGGGCCTTGTTGCAGTCGAGTTCGAAAATCAGTTGGCATGAGAGAAGAATCCCACTCTTTTAGAACAGTAAACGATATGTTTGGGAAGGGCTAGTGCCCGCGGGTACCATCGGTTACGCGGGACGGGTACTTCGCTTTGTTATAATCGCAACTTTCAGCAATACTTTCGATAACTTCATGCATTTGTTTCCAGTGAGATACCTTCGTCTTGCCTCGTTACTTCTAGCAGCCATGGCACTGTTATCCATGTCGGGCTGCGGAGGCTCGTCTAACAGCGATTCCAACACGCGTAAGGTCAGCAATTTCAGCAAGCGTTTGTTCGTGATGAACTCGTTCTACGGCACCATCCTCATCATGAACGCCGAAAATGACTTTTTCTGGCCGCAGCCGATTTCAACCATCACCAATGGAACCGGCATGGTGGTATCTCCGGACAAGTCGCTGACCTTGGTCTACTCGAATACCGGCGGAACGCTTCACATCATCAGCAACTCCGCGGAAGATTCGGCCGGGACGATTAGTACGTCCGCCCCCACCGAAAGCGTCGCAGTTCTATCCGACAACAAGACGGCCGTGCTGGCTTCGCGCAATGCCACGGTGACGAACCAGCCGAACGGAGCCGTCTTGGTGTTGAACCTGACGGACAAGGCCGTGACTTCCACCATCTCCTTGCCGCAGGCGAAGACCGTTGCCTTGAACCGCGCCGGCACGAAGGTCCTGGCTTTCGCGGATGATTCGGATTCGGTGTACGTCATCGATGTTACGAACAAGACTGCGACGCCGATATCTGATCCCAGCAAGCTTTCGCGTCCGGTGAATGCCATCTTCTCGACCGACGACTCGAAAGCTTACATCCTTAACTGTGGCGCCGAGTGCGGCGGAGCGACCGCCAGCGTGACTGTCATGAACATGTCCGACAATTCGTTGGGCGCCACCGTTCCGGTGAATGGTGCGACCGTCGGCCTGCTCGATGGCAGCAAGCTTTATGTCGCAGGCTCGCCGAGCAATGTTGGACAGTTGGACGTCGTGGACGTGGGCAGCATGACTCGTTCCCAGCAGGGGGTCAGCATCGCCAACGGATACCACACTGTGATGGCAATGGCGGACGGCAACAAGCTCTACATCGGTTCGCGTAACTGCACTTTGAACGGCGAAGCTGGTTGTCTTTCCATCTTCAACGGAACCACGGCAACCATCCCGACGACCCGTGCACCTGGCACGGTCACTTCGGTGCTGCCAATCATTGGACGAAATCTTGCCTACGTAACGATCGGAGGCGAACTGATTATTTTCGATACCACGACCGACGCGCCAAGGACCTCGAGCCAGATCGACATCGTCGGATTCGCTGCCTACATAAAGCAGATCGACTAGAACGCAGGAATCTGAAAAGGGCACGCCGTACAGCGTGCCCTTTTCATTTTGCGGGAGCGAGTTCGAGGATGTGTGTCTTGTTGCTTTCCACGGCTCCGGTCGAGAAGGGAAGACGGAACGTCGTGCCCTTGTACCATGCCGTCCAGTGGTCCATAAAATAAGGACTAAAGATATTTCCCGACTGCCCGGTCGTAATGTTCAGGTTCGTGTCGTCTAGTTGAGCGAAATCCACGGTGAGTCGCTGTGACGGTCCGAAGTCTTTCCCCACCTGCTTCACGGTGTTGCCATTTCCCGATTGTGGTGCATGTCCGGGCCCGGCCCATCTCTGGAACACCGGGATGCGCCCGAACAGCGGGTGCTTCAGCTTCAGAGCCACGAACTCGCCCCACTTCCATTTTGAAATGTCCCTCGGCGCGTTCTTGCCGTTGACAGCCGTTTCCAATGCCGCAGCCAGAAGATCGTCGAAAGACTCGTACTTCGAGGGCAGCCACGCGCGGTTCTCACGACTGATGGTGTTTTCCAGCCATACGTTCTGCATTTCCCAGCGATACATACGCCAGCCCACGAGTGCGGAACCGGGAGGCGTCTTTTCCGGAGAGCCTCCCAGCTTCGGCTCGAGCATCATGCGAATCAGTTCGCGCTGCGAGGTGGCGATAATGGCGGGCGCAGGAGCGTCTTGAGTCACCTGCCCATTCCATGCACGCAGGATGTCCGCGGCTTTCCGTGCTTTCTCCGACGCCTTTTTGTCGTGATCGGCCGCATACGCCAGCCGTTGTGCCAGGTAAAGATCGAAGGCCGAAGCAATGTCAGTCTGAAGCTTCAGCATGTCTTCCGATGTGAATTTCTTGTCCGCCTGCAAAACGCGGTAAATGCGTTGCGTGCGCTCTCCCGAAACCCACTCCATCCCAAGCTGATGCGGGTAGTCATCGGGCGTGATGCGTCCGTTTGCTGTCGCGATGATGCCCGACGGAGGATCAAACACACTCGGCATCTGCTCGAACGGGATGTAGCCTGTCCATTCATGCGCGTCGTCCGCGCCGTTCACCGGGATCCCCTCCGAAGGAACGGCTCGCGTCGGCACTTTGCCCGTTGTGATGTAGCCGATATGTCCGTCGACATCGGCATAAACCGCGTTCTGGGAGGGAACGCCAAAGCTTGAAATGGCCTTCTTGAACTCGTCCCAGTTCTGTGCGCGGTTCAATTCAAAGAAGGGAAGACTTAATGTCCCCGGCTCGAACAGCGTCCAGCGAAGCGCAAGCTTTCTCCTTTCGCCGGGAAAAATCTCCGAAACCACCGGCCCGTGTCGGGTAATTGGAACCTCGACGGTGACGCTATTTCCGCCCCGGACTTGAATCACTTCGGTTCGCTTCTGAGGCGTCTGCCAGCCGGACGGCGTCTGATACTGGCCATTGTTGTTGAAGGTCTCAATGTAGAGGTCGTAAGTCAGCGGACCAACATTCGTGAATCCCCATCCAATCCGCTGATTGTGTCCAACCACGATGAAGGGCACGCCGGCAAAAGTGACGCCGGCAACGTCGTACCCCGGCGCCGTCAGGTGCGATTCATACCACACGCTCGGTACCTGATGGCCGAGGTGCATGTCATTCGACAGCAGCGGTTTTCCCGTTACGGTGTGCTGGCCGGAAACCGCCCAGTTGTTCGATCCCGGCACCAGCAGCGGATTGTCCATTTGTTCGACCCTGGCGCTGAGCCACTCGGGCAGCAGCCATTCCAGCGAGGCGCGCTGTTTCCGACGTTGCTTGCGCGAGCCTTCCTGCTGCACCTCCGGCATTTCCGGATTTTCCTCGAAACTCGGCAAAGCTACTGTGGGCGGCCGGTCTCGCCACGATCGACTCGGATAGAGGTCTGCCGCTAGTTGCGGACCCACGTGCGAAAGCACTTTCTCGCGCAACCACATGTGTTGCACGAGGTAGAACTGCAACTGTTGCGCCATCTCCGCGCCGATCAGGAAGGTATCCGTCGGCGTCCACGGCCGAGGCTCGTATCGGAGGAGGCGGAACTCCGAGGGCAGGGAATTCCGGTTCGCATCGATATAGGCGTTTACGCCTCGCGCATACGCTTCGAGATAGCTCTTCTCCTCGCCGCTCAACGCATTCGCTGCCTGTTCGGCCACCGCTCGCATGCCGAGGATGCGCTGCGCTTTGTCCAAGCGGAGCACGCCTTCGCCAAACAACCGTGGCGACAGAATCTCGCTGAGTTCTCCTGCGGCCGCCCTTCGCGACATGTCCATCTGCCACAGCCTGTCCTGTGCCGTTACGTATCCCTGGGCAAAGAACAAGTCCGGCAGACCAGCAGCCGAAATGTGCGGCACGCCGTGGCTGTCGCGGACCACCTTCACCGGTGCGCTTAATCCCGGTACGTTCATCGTGCCGTCCAGTTGAGGCAGAGACGCCCTCGTCGCTTGATACAACCAGAGTCCGAAGAAACAGGAAACGGCAACCATGAGACCCACAAGCGCGAGCACAACGCGCAGAATCCGGAAGGACAGCGAACGACGTTCTTTCATGTTTGGAGACAAGACCGGAGAAGACATGTAGCCGCATTTTAGGCGGGCAGCCTGTGGATGAACAATCAAGTGAATTGCGGATTTACGTGTCCCTCTGCGTGCCAAAAAACCTTGAGGCTATCCAGTTACGGGGTGATATTCTGATTGAGGGACCACGTCGCCGGATATGCTGCCAAAGCGAATCGATGACCAGCCATCTATCTCGCGCGAGATGCTCCGCGAAGCGACGGACATTTTCCATCAGCATCTGAAGCGGGTCGGGTTGAAACACACTGGCCAGCGCGACGTCATACTTAAGACCTTCCTCGAACAGCGCGACCATCTCTCCACCGACGAACTTTATCGCCAGGTCAGAAAAAAAGACCCGAAGATTGGCTTTACGACCGTCTACCGCACCCTGAAGCTGTTTACCGAGTGCGGACTGGCCAGCGAGGTCGCCTTCCACGACGGAATTTCCCGCTACGAGCACCAGTACAACCGTCGCGGCCATAACCACATGGTTTGTACGGAATGCGGCAGCTCAGTTGAGTTTTTTACCCCGGAACTCGAGAAGATCGAGCACGAAATCGGCAAGAAATATCACTACCTCACCACGCGCCACAGCTTCCAGATCTACGGCGTCTGCGACGAATGCCAGAAAAAGGCGAGCCGTCGCCGGATCGTCTAGCCGTCCTCAGTCTCTACGAATCGCGGAACTGATTTCCTGCAAAGCGCGCTCGGCTGCTGCTTTTGGATTTTTGTCGCCAGTGATCGGTCTTCCCATCACTAAATGCGTCGCCCCCGCCTTGATGGCCTCCCCTGGCGTGACCACCCGCGCTTGATCTCCGACCTCGCCCCCAGCGAACCGCACTCCCGGCGTCACAATCGCAAAGCCCTCACCGAGGTTCCTCCGTATGGAAGTGGCTTCGTGCGCCGAAGCCACTATTCCGGTACAACCGGCATTTCGCGCAATACCAGCCAGCCGCAACACCTGGTCGGCAACCCCAACCGGCAGCCCGAGCTCTTGAAGATCGGCGTCATTAAGCGAAGTCAGCACCGTGACCGCGAGCACCAGCGGTTTGGCAGCCGACGAAGCCGCCGCCTCAGCCGCAGCTCGCAGCATCTTCGAGCCCCCGGAAGCGTGCACGGTCAACATCGACACGCCGAGTGTGGCGGCGCTTGAAACAGCTCCGGCGACGGTATTTGGGATGTCGTGGAATTTCAGGTCCAGAAAGACCTTACGGCCGGAGGCCACCAAGTCGCGTACGACTTGGGGTCCTTCGGCCGTAAACAGTTGCTTACCGACTTTATAAGTACTGGCTGAGTCCCCGATCTCGGTGACGATCTTCTGTGCTTCCGAGGCGCGGGCTACATCCAGCGCGATGATTAACCGATCCTTGAGAGCTTCCATCACGTACAGGATAGCTCAATGGCCCACGACGCCAGGGCGGGTCAGGATTTGGGATCGGATCGGATCACCAAAGCAGGTTTGCTGGTTAAGGCATTCCTGCCAAGTTTTGACTCTGTCTGTTGGCCGCTATAGTCGTTGGTTGCACTATATCCAGCCGTACGGGTTCGATACCTTTGCCTGGTATCCCAAGCATCCGAGCCGCACCATAGGACAAATCGATAATCCTGGAGCGCGGAACCGGACCGCGGTCATTGACCCTTACTACCACCGACCTGCCATTCTGCAGGTTGGTGACTTTCACCAGAGTCCCCAGCGGTAGCTGCCTGTGGGCAGCCGTGAACTGGAACATATCGTACGGTTCACCGCTGGCTGTGGTCTTTCCGTGGAAACTCTTGCCATACCAACTGGCTTTACCCACCTGAAATGGCTTCGAGCTCCGCTTGTGACGAAGAGCCACACTCTTCGTCTTCGCCGAATTGTTGTTACCTGTTCCTTTCTCGGGTCGAGCTAGCGTGTACTTCACACTAGCTGTGCCGGGGGTATTTGGCGGCTGTGCCGCCAGCAGGCTGGTTGTCGTGAACAGTCCAACCAGTATGTTGGCTAGTACTTGTCGCATCAAACACCTCGCGTCATCTATAGACCCTCCCAAGGCGTCGTATCGTGTAAGTCTAGGTAGCTCATGGACTTGCTGTCAATAGAGCATTTCTGGAGCACCAAAAACCGCTTGACTCGCCCTCTCTTTTATGGCTGGACGAGCCCAACAGGGTGCCGCCAGAAAGGAGTGCCTTTGAACACTCGGGGGAGGGCTGAAAACCCCTTTCTGGCGGTCATTTCTTCGATGGCTCGACTGCCCATTCAGTTGGCAAGCCCTCACCGGCCTTAGTACTTTTGAGCTAAAGCTTCTTCGAATCCGGGCTAAGCCCTTGCAGCGCAAGCCGCTACGGTTTACTTTGGTCATCTTCGGACGAGTAAGAATTACCCGCTCAGGGAGTCGCAATCATGGCAATTCAGCCCCTCACCTTCGCTAAAGGACAAAACGAGATCAGCCTCCTGCCCGGCATGGCCAATCGGCACGGCCTGATCGCCGGAGCCACCGGAACCGGCAAGACCATTTCCCTGCAGGTCCTGTCCGAACACTTCAGCGACAGGGGAGTTCCCGTCTTCCTTGCCGATGTAAAGGGCGATCTCGCCGGCATAAGCCAGGCTGGCGGCCAGAATCCGAAAGTTCAGGAAAGAGTGCAGAAACTTGCCTTAACTGACTGGTCCGCAAAGGCTTATCCCGTTGTCTTTTGGGACGTCTTCGGCGAGTTGGGGCACCCCGTCCGAGCCACGATTTCGGAGATGGGGCCGCTTCTTCTGAGCCGAATCCTGAACCTGAACGCCACCCAGGAAGGCGTTCTGAATATCGTCTTTAAGGTAGCCGACGACAACGGCCTCCTGCTCCTGGACCTGAAAGATCTCCGCGCCATGCTCGAATTCGTCAGCGACCACGCGGCCGAAGTCAAAAGCCAGTACGGCAACGTCTCTGCCGCCTCGGTCGGCGCCATTCAGCGTGGTCTGCTGACCCTTGAACAGCAGGGGGCCGAGCAGTTCTTTGGGGAACCCGCCCTAGACCTGAATGACCTCATCCAGACGGCCAACGACGGGCGCGGCATCATCAACATCCTGCAAGCCAACAAACTCGTTCAGTCTCCCAAGCTCTACGCCACCTTCCTCCTCTGGCTCTTGTCTGAGCTTTTCGAAAACCTGCCCGAGGTTGGCGACCCGGAGAAGCCCGTCCTGGTGTTCTTCTTCGACGAAGCTCATCTTCTTTTCGAAGACGCCCCCAAGGAGCTCCTCGACAAGATCGAGCAGGTCGTCCGCCTGATCCGTTCCAAAGGCGTCGGCGTTTACTTCGTTACCCAGAATCCGCTCGACGTTCCTGATGACGTCCTCGGCCAACTCGGAAACAAGGTCCAGCACGCCCTCCGCGCCTTTACCCCGAAGGACCAGAAGGCCGTACGGGCGGCCGCACAAACGTTCCGCGAGAATCCGGGCCTCGATGTCGAAGCGGCCATCCTGGAACTGGCGGTAGGCGAGGGTCTGATTTCCGTCCTCGATCCGAAGGGCACCCCAACCCCGGTGGAGCGAGCGTTCGTGTTTCCGCCGCAGAGTAAGATTGGCCCCATTACACCCGAGGAGACGAAACGCATCATTCAGTCCTCGGTGCTGTTTGGCCACTACGAGAAAGCTGTTGACCGCGAGTCGGCATACGAGCGACTGAAGCAGAAGGCATCGGCTGAACCGCCAACGGCCACGCCGACTCAGCCGCAATACACTCCGCCTCAGCAACAACCAACAAGCAGTGGCGGCGGCTTCTTCGGAACACTCGGTACCATCCTCGGCGGAACGACTGGCCCGCGCGGTGGACATCGGGAAGGGATCGGCGAAGCCATGGCTAAGAGTGCCGCCCGTTCCATCGGCAGCGCGGCCGGACGCCAGATCCTTCGCGGAGTTCTGGGCTCGCTCCTGGGCGGTTCCACTTCCTCGCGCCGGCGGTACTAACATGTCGCAAGCTCCGCCGGTTGTCCTATCTATCGCCGGGTACGATCCGTCTTCCGGCGCAGGCGTCACTGCCGATATCAAGACGATCGCCGCTCACGGCTGTTTTGGAATTACCTGCATCACGGCCCTGACCGTCCAAACCACACAAGGTGTCAGCGCCGTCGAGCCAGTTCGCCCGGAGATCATCCGCCGCACTCTCGATGAGCTCGCTGATGACTTTGATATAGCAGGTGTCCGCATCGGAATGCTCGGCTCTTCTGCCGCCGTCATTGCCGACTTTCTGCAATCCGCAAAGCTAAAGAACGTGGTCCTGGATCCTATCGTGAAGTCCAGTTCCGGGGCGGAATTGGTGGACCATCTCGGTCTGACTGTCCTCCGCAACCAACTACTTCAACTAGCCGACGTGGTTACACCAAACGTCGATGAGGCTGAAGCTCTCACGGGAACCGCGGATCACTACGCGGCTGCGAACCGTCTGCTGGATATGGGCGCCCGAGCGGTTGTCGTTACGGGTGGGCACCTGGCGGAAGCCGTGGACGTTCTCGTCACCCGCGACGGGTCCGAAGAATTTCGCGCGCCGAAGATTCAATCCCGTTCGACGCATGGCACCGGATGCGCCTTTGCGACATCGATTGCATGTGAATTGGCAAAAGGGAAGTCATTGCGGGAAGCGGTGATCGAGGCGAAACGTTTCGTCCGCCATGCCATCGAGTCAGCCTATTCGGTCGGAAGAGGTGTGGGACCCCTCAATCATCTCGCGCGTTAGTCGAGAGCTTCTCTTGTGGTGCCGCTCATTCTGGAGTTAGTTGTCAGCAATTCAGCAGGATTGCTCACCTCCAACTGCAACTTCTTGCAGATTCCAGCCGACTTCGCCTGTAACGTGCCTGTTATCAGCGAGACTATTGGTATGGAAATTGCATGGTTAGACTGCAAATCCTTTCGTTAAGGCCCTGGGCACCAGCCGGAGCTCTCCGCTGGATCCTCCTGCCAGTAGAAGGAGGCTCCGGAAAGGAGGGTTTCTTTGCGAAGAATCCTGATCATTCTCGCTACTTTACTTGTCTCAACTGCCATGTTTGCCGGGACGCTGATCGTCTCCGGCGACTCGAACATCGGCAATGGCATCGACGGATCGTTTGGTGCACCGATGCCGGCCGACAACGGCCTCTTCTTCACGAATATCCTCGGCACTGGTACGAAGGTCGTTCAACAGAACGGCTACAGCAGCGGAAGTACCGGTCTGGCCGAGAATGCGATCTTCAATCTCTATAACAGTCTCGCGGGAGTTTCGATCACCGCGGTCAGCAGCTCCTTCACGGCGACCGACCTCGCCGGTGCGAACCTCTTCATCAGCATCCTGCCGGAGACCGGGTACACCACTTCTCAGCTTGCCGCAATGGGCAGCTTCCTGGGAGGAGGAGGAACCCTGTTCCTTATCGGCGAAAACGCAGACACTGAATTCACTGCAATCAACGGTTACCTCAATACCGCTCTCACTACTCTCGGAAGTGGCATGGCCATTAACCCGGCCATGCTCGACTGCGGAAGTTTGAGAGCAGCCACCGGCGGTCAAATCGCCAACCAGCCTTTGAACGCCGGTGTCTCGAGCTTCGATTATTCCTGTGCATCGGGGGTCACGGGAGGAACTGCGCTGTATTACGCCAGTGACGGAACTTCCTTCGTTGCATTTCAATCCATACCTGAGCCGGCTTCGCTCTTCCTCTACGGGTCCGGCCTGCTGATACTTGCGAGTGCGATTCGCCGGCGCATGCGCCGCTGACCGCCCGCAAAAACTTAAGCCGCCTTGCGAAGGGCGGCTTTCTTATTTCGGAAACGTTTATCGGTTCCCCCGAATAAACATTCCGGAGCTTCACAATCGACACTCTCATCTAATTTCTACTTTCGCTGGGGAGACTCATACGCATGCATCATGTCCGCAAAGAGAATTTGCCGTTTGTTGGGAGTTCGTTTCAGTTTATTGGAGCAGATCAGGGTGATACGAATGTTTCGGTATTTCTGTTTCACGGAAAGCCAGGGTCCGGGCCTGGGCCGCATCGTCATCCTTATGACGAGGTCCAGTTCATTCTCGAAGGCCGCGGAACCTGGACGGTAAACGGCAAAACCTTCGAAGGCCGCGCCGGAGATATCTTCATCATTAAGGCCGGCGAGATCCACTCCTTCAAAGCCGAAGGCGATACGCCACTCGTCCAACTCGATGTCCACCAGAGTCCACGATTCATTCAGGAGAATTTATAAGCACCTTTGTTTCTGAGGCGGGCCCGCGCGGACCCGCCTCAGTCCTGACCTCAGTGCGGCACATTGATGTTTACGTTGTACTGGACTCGATAGAGTATTCCCCTCGTGTCCCAGCCCTGAAAGGTTATGAAATGCGTGCCGCTGGGTGCATTCGAAACCGTTTGCAGTAGCAAAGGGCCAGTAGAGGTAGCGACCAACGTATTGTCGATATACGCTTTCACGGCCGTAATTGGCGCAGGATTGTTCTGAATGTCGGCTTTCAGCTCGAAGGAATTTCCGACGTAGCTGTTCGGGATGGGTGAGAGGGTAGTGTCGAACCCTGGGCTGCAGGTGCCAGTCCCTTTCGGGGGACAGGAGACGTAATCCCAGGTAAATGCCGAGTTGAGAATCCTGGTGTTGCTGAAGACGTGGCCGGAAGTGTCCCACGCTACGACCGCGATAGTGTGATTTCCCTGTGTACCGGTAAATGCTCCCGTAGGGAACTGGCGGGTGTTGTACTGCGTGTCTTCCGCCTTGCCGTCCACATACAAGCGCATGGCAGAAATCGAGTGACCGGACGTAGCTGTGGCGGAAGCAGTTACCTGGTAAGAAACTCCGAGCACTGAGCCCGCAGTAGGAACACAGAAGTTTATTCCCGGAGAACCGGGAAGTGGGCAGGTGAATGGGAAACCGTTTCCGCCATTGGCAATGACGATGAACGATATCTTGCCCTGAAAGAGTCTCCCGGAGCTGTCCCAAACGTTGATCACAACGTTGTGGAAACCTTGCTTCATGCTGCCGTCGAGAATGAGTCCGCCCGATTCGTTCGCGAGACCCGTGACCGTCAGATGACCGTTGTCGTAGATCTTGAACTGGACAATGTACGCTGCGGGTGAGGGCGTGGAATTGAAATCAATCATGGGAGTGTAAACCATGGTTGCGTTTGGAGTGGGAGCACAAATCCTGACTCCCGGACTGGAAGGCGCGGTGCAGTCTGCGAGAGCCATCGAAGAGAGTGCGAATACAACTGTGCTGGTTATCGTTGCGAGCAGCCACGATCGCATTACGGAAAGCATAGAACCTCCTAAGCGGGGAGCAGAAGAGGGGGCTGCGGGTTTGTGGGTTTCTGCCGGTTTTGAGTTGCCCGGCCAATGGCACCAGTCAAAAGAAGATTGGATGAAGCGCAACTCGAAGGCTCGTATTCTCCTTCTTGTATATCTGACCTCTTTCGCTACACTACGTCCATGCGGCGCATTCTGCCTGCAGTCGGATTATTCTTCCTTGCCCCACTTGTGGCGGAGTTTCTGCTTGGCAACATGTCCATCACCATGCTCGGTACGCTCATCGTGCTGGCTCCGATGTATGGCGGCGGCGCGCTGCTGATCCGTGAAGTTGTCCGCCGCAATGACCGTGGATGGCCCACGATCATCACCCTCGGACTGGCATTCGGCATCCTTGAAGAAGCGTTCATGACGCAGAGTTTGTTCAATCCTGATTATCTCGGGATGAACCTGCACCTGCTCGATCCCGCGTACATTCCCGCGCTCGGCATTGGTGGCTGGTGGACCGTGTTCGTTCTCATGCTCCACTCGGTGTGGAGCATTTCTGTTCCGATTGCACTGACCGAATCTTGCGTCCCCGAGCGCTCGACCAAACCGTGGCTTGGCCGTATCGGGCTGTTAGTGGTTGCAGTGTTGTTCGTGCTGGCGACGATTTCGATCACATCCTTCTCGATCAAGCAGGACCGTGTACATTTCGTCGCTTCCATGACGCAGTTCGTCTCTGCTGCCGTCATCTGCCTGGTCGTGATCGTGTTCGCGTTCCGTTTGCCGAAGCCGGCGGAAGGGCGAGCGCCCGGAGCCGTTCCTAATGCCTGGCTGGTTGGTCTGATCTCTTTAGCGGCTGGATCAGTCTTTCTGGTTGTTCCGAACCGTTGGGCATGGAGCGCCGTGATGATTTACATCACTGTTTGTGCTGGCATGATTGGCGCGGCCGTCGCTTGGTCGCAGCGCAGCAGTTGGGGTGGTCTGCACCGGCTGGCATTAGCCGGCGGAGCAGCGCTCGCTTATGCGTGGCACGCTTTCGTTCAGAATCCTTCGGTTGGCCGAGCTGGAACCATCAATCGAATCGGCAATGTCGTTTTTGCGGCCGGCGCTGTGATCTTGCTGTTCGTCGCGGCTCGGCGGAATCGAGCCCGGCAGGAGTCGGCAAAGGTGATGTCTGCCTGATCGGATCGCGGACTCGACCGGCGAGTCGTACACGACTGTCTCCGGTCCAAAAGAAGAAGCCGCCGGCATCCACCGGCGGCCACTAAACGCTAAGAGCTCTTAGAACGGTTGTGTTTACCAATACATAGTAAACAGTCGTATAACATAAATGAATACAATGATATAGATGGACATGACTGCATCGCATTCGAAGTAAACAAGAACCCATCGACAGCAGGCAATTGTTTACATTCACCGTCTCGATTAGGTGGCACCAACATCATCATCGTACCGGATTGAGTGGGTGAACCAAAGCCATCGTGAGGTGTCCGAAGTGTGAGTCAAAGCTAGCCGGTTGTGTGACAATGGCCAGCATGAACTCAAACCGTCTGGTTCTTTTCATCGTTATCCTCGCTGCGGCCATGACATCTAGTGCCGCCGATTTTCCAAAGTGGAAGCCACGAAAAGCTGTGGCTGTCGGGAGCTCTCCCAAAGTCATTAGGTATTCACCCGACGGTAAGCTGATTGCAGTCGGAGACGCTGACGGCAATCTTAGGATCATCGCCGTCGATTCAGGATCAGTTATTAAAACCGTAGCATCCGATTTGAAACCCCTCCTCGAGATACACTTCCTCCCCAAGTCAGGACGGCTGCTGGCCTGCGGTGGCGAAAACCAGGTTCAGGTGTTTTCGGCAGCGGATTGGAAAGCGGTTGCGAACGCAGAAGGTATTCGCGCATGTGAAGCCTCCGAAGAGGAGAACCTGCTGGTTGGAGGCGACGGCAAGAAGCAGGGCGAAGCATTAGTGCTCTGGGACGTCAGGGATCTAAAACCCATGCGTCCACTGTTCAGCAAAGGGGCGAGGCCAGTCGATCCCTCCTTTGTGAAGGGTGGGCAAGTTGCGGTTTCTGTGGCACGCGTTCCTTACCTCGTTGATGTCAAAACCGGGCAAGCAACTAAGATTCAACAGACTGGTGACGCCTCGACTGCCGTCAAATTTGAGAAAGGGCAGGGAAATCAAGCTGCCTTTTCACTAGGCGCGATGCAGGATGACGATGCTCCCACCCATCGTGTCGCAGCGAGTTGGGATGGGGAGTTGGTTGCACTTGGTCGCGGGTGGTTTGGTCAACCAGATTTCGTGGATGTTTGGGCCGTCTCAGGTATGAAACGTCTACTCAGGATCAAAGAAGAGAACACCGGGACGGATGCGAGCCTTTCATTTGACGATCAAATGGTGGCTGTGGGTTCCTCAAAGCCAGGTAACGTTTCGATCTATCGAATCAAGGACAAGAAGAAAACCACTCTGCAAGGCAGCAATCTCTTTCAGTTCAATCCGAAGAGCCTAGAATTGGCTGTGGTTCAAGACGAAACGCTGTCGTTCTACGTGCCGCCGAAATGATCTACAGGCCTCGAAGGAATTGGGACAGCGGCAGATTAAAACCGTCTGCGATCGTTTTGAGAACTCGGAGGCTAGGGTCCTTCTTGCCCGTCTCAATCTCGGATAAGTAACTGCGATCGACGCCCAGCATCTCGGGCATCTCAACTTGGGACCCCGACCAAAAGAAAAGGCCGCCAGCATTCACCGGCGGCCACTAGAAGCAAATAGCAAACAGCTTAGAACGGTTGTATTTACCGAACAGTTGTAAAAAGCCACACAAGTACTTGACGTTAAATATAGATAAGCACGAGACTTGTCCTCGGATTCTTTGTACTTGTAAACAAAAGCTGCTACGAGTTGACCGAACCAGCATTTTGTTTACATTAGCGACAGAATACGTCTTCTACCGAAATTCACCATAAGTGGATCCACCCAGCCGTTGGACCGGGAGATTCTGAGGAGTCACATGACGACGTGATTGGCGCTCTTCCGTGGACGTAACTTCCTCGATACCTTACTGCGTCGAGATGAGACATCGGATTCCGGAGCGAAGAGTAACCTTTCTCACAACCGTTTTAGTCTCAATAGCAACACTTTTGGGCTGCGGAGGTGGAAGACAAACATCTGCGCCATCAGGGTCTTCCACCGTCACTGCCGTCGGTTATGTCGCGAACATCAGAAGCAACTCTGTGACTGCCTTTTTACTGGACGAGATCAATGGACAAATGCAAGTTACAGCTACAGCCCCGACGGGGCCAAGTCCGGGATATCCAGCGGTAACTCCAGACAGGCGATTCTTGTTCGTCGGCAATACTGATGGAAACACGATAACTCGTCTTGCTCTCGACGGGAATGGCGGAATGAAATCGGCAGGACCTGATATTAAGCTCGTCGATCCATCTGCTAGGCCGGTGGGCACCATGGTGTCGCCTTCCGGCAGATTTCTGTTCGTCGCAACAGTTCCAAACGCGGTAGAAGCATTCAGCATCGGCTCCCAAAACGGCGAGCTAACCCCAGTCCCGGGTTCTCCTTTCGCGGTTGACGCAGACGCAAACACTCTGGCGATCACGCATTCAGGCAAGTTTTTGTTCGTCACGGGCACACTTTACTCGGATGCAATCTACGTTTTCGCCATCGATCAGGGGAACGGAACTCTAGCTAGAATCGCGACCTTCCACACTGGATTCCTCAACTGCGCAATGGCTGTAGATCCAACTGACACCTACTTGGTCGTGAACGCATACATCGAGAGCAAGCTTTTGCTGTTCAAGATCGACCCTACAGGGCAACTGCAAGAGGCTCCAGGGTCGCGCGTCCCAAGCTCTTATCTGTCAACCAGTATTGCGATTTCCCCTGACGGCCGATATCTCTACATGGACGATGCGCTTGGACGGGGCATTAATAGCCATTTCGATAACGGAATCCTTGGTTGGAAATTCGATGCTCTCAGCGGAAGTATCTTGCCAATGCCCGATTCTCCGTTTCTAGACAATCAGGTTCCATCGTCGGTAGCAGTTTCACCGAAAGGAACTATTCTGGTGGTCTCAAGGGTCAATGATCTGGACGTCGGCCATGTAGCCTCTTATCGAATAGACTCCACCTCTGGCGCCTTGAGACCGCTCTCTGGCACCGGCTTTGACTCAGGCATCCTGACAGGCGGCGGACCCAACCACGTTGTGTTGGTTCCACGATCTTAACTGGCCAGTACTATATTCCACGGAGAAAGCGAGAAAGGCTCAACTTGAAGCCGTCTGCAATGGTCTTCAGGACACGGAGGCTGGGATCCTTTTTGCCGGTTTCGATCTCTGATAAATAGCTGCGATCAATCCCTAGCAACTCGGCCATCTCTACTTGAGTCCAGCCGCGGTCGCGCCGTAGGGCGCGGACGCGGCTACCGAGGCGAACACGAATGTCAGTGGACACCTCCAGATAATCGCGTGTAGGCTATTGCCCATGTGTTGGCAATTGCCAACAATCGTGGACGGAGGACCTAGATGACAACACAGGCGGGCAGCGCCCCCAGGACGTTTGAAGTGCCGGCATCCCTTCAACGGAAGACCAAGGAACCCCAGAAGCAGATCCAGTTCAGCGTTCCGCTGTCCTGGTGGGAGGAACTGACGGATCTTGGTCGGGAATTCGATCAGAACGTCGCCACGTTCCTGCGCGAAGCCACTGAAGAGTGGCTTCGCAAGGCGCGACAGGTCAGACAGCAATCGGGAACGCCCCAGCAGCACTAGC
This sequence comes from Terriglobales bacterium, assembly GCA_035561515.1. Classification (NCBI taxonomy): domain Bacteria; kingdom Pseudomonadati; phylum Acidobacteriota; class Terriglobia; order Terriglobales; species Terriglobales bacterium. The sequence goes on from DATMXP010000018.1 coordinate 94,220, forward strand.
TGCGCGCCGGCCTTGAATGCACCAGCATAGGCGTCTGCCGGCGATCAATTTCCGGAAGCGGGCGATCGAGTTCGTTTTGAGGGATGCCGCGCACGTAAGCGTTGAAGGCCCAGCGTGCGAACTGCTCCAGCAGAGTGCTGTTCTCGGCGTGGAGACGCTGATTCTCGGCTTCTAAGCGTGATATCCGTTCAGTGGCCTTCTGGAGTTGCACTGACCCCCGTACCGGCTGGTCGCCGGGTTTCAGGTTCTTCTTTCGCACATCAAAAGCGATTCTGATGCGCTCGTGTTTGTGCAGCGCCTGCCTCGTGTATTTGCAGTGCAGCCAGCCATAAACAGCATCAATCAGAAGGTTCCAGGTTAGCGGGCCAGTCCATCCGTCCAACAGGCCCACGATTGTTTCCACATCTTCACTGGTTAGGTTTTTAGATCTCTTTGATGGCATCCGAATCTTCTCCGACCAGCCGCAACTGGGGCCGATTCTCGATTTCCGGCTGTCCGGCCAGGCGCCGCGCATGGGGCGGCGCCAAGCTGATAAAACTGCCTACGGGAACTGAGGGATCATCCAAGATCGACGCAAGCTGTTCCAGTCGCTCCACGGTCTCTCGCTGGTGAACAGTCCACCTGTCCGCTCCGTATTGGCCTTCAGCTTGAGCGGCTTCGGCACGCCCTAAGAGCTCCCGCGTTTCTTCGAGCTGGCGCTTTACCTGTGCATTCTTGACGCATTGACCCTTGATGCAGACAAGTTCTTCGCAGTTTATGCAGTCCCGATAGTCTTCGCAGGGCGACATCGTGAAATCGTGGATGCAGTATCCGAGGTCCGTCACGTGCGCCGTAGGGACCTTCAGTTGAGCGAACTCATCCCTGGGTATCAGCCGTCGGTCGGGAACTGCGCCGAGCGGCCCGAACATAAGCGAACTATCGCCAACTGCATTCCTGATCATAAGGAGCATCTCGTCGGTGCTGACATGGTCGTATGCGGCGTTCTGGCGCACATCGACTCGGCCTGACCACTTCGCGATGTCGAGTTGGCTCAGACCGCCCATTTGGGCGATCGTGTTCAGGTAATGTCGGAATTGGTGAGTCGTGACTTTAATCTTGCTTCCATCGGCTTCTGTCAGCCCCAATCGATCGAACATCGATGCTCGGCCGTCGTTCTTGGAACCTAGAGCATCATTGATGAAGTCGGTTGGAACCGGTTCAACCATGCAGAGATAGGTAGTTCGGGTGCCGTGCAACTCGTTCGTCCGAACGACCAGTAGTGCCTCGCTGTAACGAAGGCCAGTCTCCTTGTTCAGTACCGGGAACCCCTGCGGCAGCATCCTTAGGACCGCATCTTCGACATCTCTAAAGAGGACGGCCTTCTTGCCATCGACCGGCTGCCAAGGGATCTTCTGAACCCTGCACCACTGGCCTCCCTTGTCCACTCCAATGATCTGAGCAACCTCTTTGGTCGTGAGATAAGTTCTGTTTCGCAGATGTTCAGTTCCGGGCGGCAGAAACAAATGCCCCGGGTTGTTTTCGTACCAATATGCGATTTCACGTGCTGGTGCAGTGGCGGCCTTTAGCTTTGATATCGCATCGCTGATGACTTGAGACATTCCGCTATACACCGGTTTCAGCATGGGCGGAGCGCCTTTGGATGGCCACCAGCGCAGCAGTACACGGGTGTCATCTTCTGTTTGCTGTGTGACCTCGCAGTTTTCCGGAAGAAGTAAGACCTCGCTGATCCGGCTCGGCGCACCGAGCAGGATCGCCGTGACAGATGTGACGATGACATCCGTAGGTTGCTTCGCAAGGTGAAATGCCTGTGGTAAAGCATCGAGCGCACCTTCTGATGGCATCTTGGCGGCGCGACGCTCGTCGAATTCCTTCCCAACCCTCTGGGTATCTTTCGGGCGGGGCAGGGTGTTACGCCAACGAACCGGGATCGCAGTGAAGTCGTTTTCGGTCAAGAACGCCGCGAGTTGCTCAAGATCACCACCCACACGGTAAGCAAGTGCCGGGTCATAGCGTTTTCTAATGATCTCTGCCGCCGTATCGAACACATGGCCGTTGATACTCGCAATCTCAGACGTGCGGAGTTCGGAATCGAGAGCCTGGTAAACGGCCTTCAATGCATAGAGCCGGGCCTGGACGAACTTCTTCGGCCGGAGTCCGTGCATGTAGCGGTAATAGGCCTTCGCAAACGAAAGAAAGGGCTCACGGATAGGAACTTCTGATTTCTTGTCGCTGGAGAAGGCGTAGAAGTTGATTCGAACGCGCTTGTTGCCTCTGCCCTTCAAATCAATGTGATCAGTCAGATCCCATACGTTGTCAGTGAACTTCAGATCCGCTCCGAAGACGTGTAGATCATTACGCGCTGACCCGATGAACCCGACGAAGTTTTCATTCCTCGACAAGTCAGGGCGGGGGCAAAACACGATGGCACTACTCATTGGGATGTTCCTGCTTTCCGCCCGTAATGTCGGCGCATCTTCTCACCACCTCAGCAACAGCGAGGATCGTTCGGTCGTCGATACTGGCAATTCGCCTGTCGGATGATGAGTACAGCCGCTCGCGTTCCTTGATCAGGTGATCCAAAACTGCCTCGTGAGGACCATCGAGCCAAGGTTCGAAGCTCCGGCATGTATAGCAGGCGATCGGTGCCATGAGTCCGCAGAAGCCGTATTCACCACAGTTGCCAACCGGTTTGGGATCAAGCCGGGGATCGCGGATTCGACTGCTCGGATCTCCAGAACGACGCGCCTGTGATTCGTCAGTAATGATCACGCCAGCGAACGCTTGCGCCAGAGGCGCAAGCTTCAACGCAACCGCCCGGTCGATTCTTTCCATCATGCCGGGAGTGGCTTCCACATAAACGCCGGCATTCTGAGTGTCGGTGTGGTCCAAGAGTTCGGCGATGACCAGTTCCCCGTGCCCTTCGTCTGCTGCGCGACACGCCAAGGTTCGGCGGAAGCGAGTTGCATTGATGTTCATCGACTTCCCCGTCCGTTCGGATCGCACCATCAAACGATCCATCGTCACCTGAAACCACTCGCTAAGCGAACCAGCTGTCCGGTGGTATTCGAAACCAGGGGATTCTCTCTTTAGCCGCCGCTTTGCCGGGAAAAGAGGGGCTTGTTGCGGATCCTGTAGCAGTGACGCGAATCGATTTCGCACCTCCACCGCGTGTTCCAGTACTAATTTGCCGATGGCTGGCGTCAGCGTCCTCTTCTTGAAGCTGGATCGTCCATCTTGTTCCCGCTTCTTGGCGCGTGGGACCGCGATTACGTATGTCGTTCCGCTGCCCGTTGAGAGAGAAGTGATATCGCACACCTTCATCGCCGCGTATTGAATGGGACGAGGTCCTAATGCCATGAACAGCAACGTGAGTACGTAGTCTTCCTGATCAATCGAATGAAGCTCGTGCGCTTGATTCAAAGCGGTTCTAATCGCCTCGAACTCCACGTCCGTAAATCTGCCCTGTTCGGGATCCATGGTCCTGACCGCAACGCCCTTGGGATTACCCCTAATTCTTATGCTGCGCAGGTACTTTGCGGCGTCATCGCTGACGCCCGGAAAAGACATGCGATGCCAACGTTTTAGCAGCCCAGAAAGGCTGCCCAGATACCACTCGGTTTGCCGATCGAGCGTCGCACGATAGTTGATCAGGTCGGAACTTGAGATCGTGTCGCTCGTCAGCCTGATCTTTGACACAAAGTGTCTGAACCGATCAAAGAGGTTGCCGAGATGACTTGGGGATTGGTTCTCTGCGTACCACGCGAGAACCAGCTTCAACGATTGGCAGATTCTCAGGGGTGCGTGGATCTGATCGAAGTTGAGCCTGATCAAATTCACGCCGTCACGATAGCTCCAGAGGGTGTCTTGCGGATTGAAAAGCACTCCGCTGCGCGTCCTAATTGAAGGGGGCAGCTCAACGCTGCTGGCCCCAGGCATCTCAATGAATCTCATGAATTGTTTCCTTCAGGTACAAGCACCGATTGAAGGGACAGTGAAACCTGCTGCGCCTTCTTCCGTACCGTTCGTCGCGTGTATATCGCCGCGGAATTAGACGTAGGCTTCCATCCCATCTGGTAGGCGCGGATTCTCTTCTCGGACTCCTCGTCGATCTTGTGCCCGTCCGCGTATTCGGAGAACACATCGTTCCATGTGTGTCGCAGCACGTGTCCCGTTAGATTGCGAGGCAGTTCCGGGTGCTTCTGGCGAAGCACCGCGAATACCTTGTTAAGAGCTGCATATGACAGGGGTGATCCGGACTCCGAGACCAGGAGAAAGTCATGCTTGCTTGCGTTCTTCAGCTTGCGCCGGTAATGGAGAATGTAATCACTGACCTGCTTCTGTAGTTGCTCCGATAATGCGAGTTCGCGAGCTAGTGTCTTTGCGTTCGGTTGCCGAGGACGCGGATCATCAATGGAATCGGCTTGCCGCATGATCATCAACGTGCCCTTTCTAAAGTTGATGTGTTGATTCCTGATGCCGAGGAACTCTCCACCTCGGATTCCGAGCTGATATAGAAGAATCCAGATGAGGTGATTTCTTACACGCGCATGCTCTGTTCTCCACGGATTCTCCGGGGAATCTGGCCGTACAATGTCCATCACACGTTGGACGGTTTCGGGAGCCAGTCCTTCCCGCGCATCAAGTTGCGCAGTAGCCGGAGGGATCCGAGCACGGATCGTATCCACTGCGATCTTGCCCCGCTGTTGAAGTAACTGGGAGTGACGATACTCCCTCTCCAGTAGCTTTCCTTTAACCGTCCATTCGATGTATTTGCAGATGGTTCTGAGTCTTGATGCGCAGACCTGGGAGGTAACCAACGCCTTCTGCGGGCTGCTGGCCGACAAGTCCATTCGACAGGTCCGAACGAGACCCTCGATCTCTCCCAGTTCGAGCAAACTGCCCTCGTCCAATCGAGCCAGCAGATCGATCCCATGTTCATCCAGGAAGGTCTGGAACACCGACAGTGCGCCAAGGGCATTGACGATGGTGTTGGAGGCGCGGTGTCGGTTCCGGACCTCAGCCACGGAGAAAACAGTCGGTCCGTACAGCGGAACGCCTGAGTCGGTGAGGAGCATTGGAAGGCGCTCTCCGGACCTCAGAATGATGGTTTTCAGGTGGTATTTGCCCATGTTGTTTACGTCCGCTTGCATGTATAGCCTCTCTAGCGCACACGTTAAGTGACGCAGCTCACCGTCAACAGTGTTTTTGGAGCGGCCGGGCGGGCCGACACGCGCTGCGCCAGTAGTCAAGGAGCAGTAGCGGAGAAGGTTAATGCGCCGACAGGCGAGGACTCGCGGAAGACTAGGAGGACGGTGGCAAGCAGCAAAATCGCGGCCGGCGTAAAGCTGTGGAAAAGACGCGAGGTGGAAAACTCAACTGCGGAGTTTCCCACCTCGCTTGGAAAACGCTTCGCGTTTCCCACTTTCCCACAGCTTCTACTGCTCCTACATACATAGACTTATTTACATCTATGAGGTAGGTCAATTCTAGAACGGAATATCCTCATCCGTTATCTGCGTTGCGTTCTCGTAATCGGGCGCGCCCTGGTTCATGCCGCCAGCCGACGCACCACGCGAACGCGATCCGCCTTCTTCACCACCGCCCTGACCTTGACCGCCACCAAGCAGCACCAGGTCATTGGCCACGATCTCGGTGGAGTACTTCTTCTCATGGGTGTTCTTGTCTTCCCACGAACGGGTTTGCAGCTTCCCTTCGATGTAGACCGACCGCCCCTTCTTCAGATACTCCCCGGCGATCTCCGCCAGCCGCTGCCATGCCACCACGCGGTGCCATTCGGTGCGGTCCTGCCAGTTGCCGTCCTTATCCTTGAACCGTTCATTGGTCGCGATGGTCATCGTCGCAACGGCGGTTCCTTGCGGTGTATACCGGACCTCGGGGTCCTTACCCAGATTGCCAAGAAGAATGACTTTATTAACGCTTTTTGCCATGGAAGACCGCCTTTTGTCCGCTGGTAATTTGGGCTGTCACTGTAATTTGGGTTGTCATGCTTCTGGATCGGGTATCTCTGTACCCGTCGCAGTAGGACAGTACCAGCGGATCTCCTTTCTACGAATTCATCGCGATGCTCAGCAGTATAAATGCTCCTTGCTCCATCCAATAGCAAATCGCAGGAGAGTTGAATTGTTTCCTTGCGAAGGTCTTCCCGTTGCGGGAAGCTTCCGCGATTAACACGCAAATAGCCGGCTCCGCTCGTTGCCATCCTCGACAGGATCTCCCGTCCAGTAAGGGGTTTGGCCCTATCGACCGAATCGCGCATTCGAAAACTTTTCTTGACAAACTTCTATATACCTCTAAACTCCCTCGATATCCTGGCGCGACACCCTCGTCGCGCTAAACCTTTCCTTGACGGCTTCTCTTTCCTTCAACTGAATACTGAAAGGCTGAACCCTGTATGCGGATTACTGGTCATTTATTGAACACGACAACCCCTGGAAAGAACGATGTGTTCGACGGGTACGTAGTTGAGGCGCGTTATTTGGTGTTGGCCGAGCGTGCTGAGGAAGTAACTTTCCGCGAAGTGGTGGATCGATTCGTCTGCCAGGGCACAGGCAACGAGTTCGGCTTCGAGCTGCCGGATATTCACCAGCTCGCGTTGGATAAGGAGCTCAGGCTTGCGGTTCGCAACCGCAAAGGGCTCGAGGTGTTCAGTAAAGAATTCCCACTTGCGAATGTGGTTCGCTCGGAGAAGCCGCTGGACCTTCCCATCGACCGCATCGAAGCTCCACCCACGCGAACAGCCGTCACGTTACATGGCCGCTTGGTTTGGAAGGGAGATACACAAAAGACGGACGGCTTCGAGGGATTCAAGGTCACGGCCGACTTCAAGGCGCAGGCAGACGATGACGACCAGACTTACGTAGCACAGTCAGCAGCGGCGACGTTAGGCGCCGGCACGAACAAGTTCTCGACGGCCCTGCCAGCCGAGGAAGAGCTGAAGAAAGACGAACCGATCCCGGTGACGGTGACGTACCCGGATGGACACAGCACTTCGGGCGGCAGTTTCAATGCGGAGCGGCTGCGTGAAGATGTGGTGCTGGAGGTTGTGCCTCCTCAAGCAATCGTCGTAAAGACCGACGCGCGAGTAGAGGAAACCAAACCGGAACGCATTAAGGGCAAGGTAGTCGACCTGGAAGGGAAGCACCAGATCAGGAACAAGCAGGTAATCCTCTGGGGCAAACGGGACGGCGCCGCGCGGCCCATTCTTGTGGCCGTCACCGACGGGTACGGAAACTTCTCTGGCGATCGACCGAAAGACGAGCTCGAAGCTGCGCTAGGCACCGTCGCCGGGACGCTCAACGCTACGGTGGAAATGGGCGTGCCGATGGAACTGGAGGGCGTCGCCGAAGAAGAGCACCCGACCGGCAAGCTGCCCAAGTTCGTGTACCTGGTGGTGAAACTGCCGCAGCGTTATACCGAAGATGACGATGCATGTGGGTGCGATGGCACCAAGGTCCCGCGCCAGCCGGATCCTGAAGACCTGGTGAAGAACTCCGGCGCCTACTCGCAAGACATTGGATTGAATTGCGTGAACTTCACCACGCCGAACCGCACGCTGGAGGAGTTCAGCTACACCATGGTAGTGCGGACCACCGATCCCGCCATTAAAGGAACGACACTCTCCGATATCGAAAAGCGTACCGAGCGCGAACGAACCGTTCGGGAAATGGCAGCAGAGGCTTCGGTTTCAGAGATTCTTCCAACCTTGTCCTCCAGGGTGCTGGCCAAGAGCATACCCGCGACCACGCGCTCGGCTCAGCCTGTTCTAAGTTCGCTCAATATCGCCGCCGCGGCTACGAAGTTTGCATTGCCCACTTACTGGAAGGATGTGTTCAAGACCGTACCGGGTCGTGGCGAACTCAACGCCAGCAATTCGATCGACTGGGACAGCACGCCCACCTTCTACCAGGCGGCAACGATCGCGCATGGCCACGTACTGCATTTCAAGCAGATCTGGAAAGCCGACGGCTACTCACTGGGAGACCTGGTCTACAGTCTTCCGCTTGCGCCCGGCCAGAAGAAGCAGGTCGTGATTTTCGATTGGGATCGAACCGAGTACGGCAGGAGAGACGAGGACACTCATGAAGATGAGGCCCTGAACTCGTACCTCAGCCACAACCGCGATATCCTGGACATCACTCGCGGCAGTCTGGCGGAACACATGACCGGCGGCAGTCGCGCTTCAACCTCCGGCGTTTCCGGAGGCCTGGGTGTGGGAATCGGAGCGATGTTCAGCTCGGTGATGGTGGGTGTGGCGGGAGGATTTTCTGCCTCCAGCGGATCGGCTTCCTCGTCGGCGTGGCAGGACTCCAGCCGGGACGTGGCCGCCACTGGGATGAACCAGTTGCGCGACATGGTGCAGCAAGGCGCATCGGCGGTTCGCAACCAGCGAAGCACCGTCGTACAGACTGCACGCCAGACAGAACGCTTTCGAGTCGAAACCGAAGTTGTTGCCAACCACAATCACTGTCATGCGATTACGTTGCAGTACTTCGAAGTCCTGCGCCACTACGCCATCGAGCAGAAGCTTACGCACGTGCAGGAGTGCTTGTTTATCCCACTGCTGATGTCGGAGTTCGATGAGGCCAAGGTGGTGCGATGGAAAGACCAGCTTCGGCCTGCGCTGCGAGATCCCAACCCGCGTAACGTGTTCATCCTTTCCACTGGCGGCATTTCCTATCGCAATAAGCCGCTGGCGGATGGCTTCGATGCAATCGAACGCCGTCAGAACAACTACGCTGGTACCGATTTTCCAACTACGACCTACGCCGCCGAAGAGGTCCTGGACCTCTCGGGAGACCTCTATATCTCGCTCACTCTGAATCGGCCGAAGGATAAGGACGACGCCAACGCCGATTACCCGCTCATCGATGCAGACTGGGCTTTGTACACGATGTTCACCGGGTGGACGACCGCGTTCATCTTCAACAATTATTTCGCGAAGCGTGCCCAGCAGGAACGAGACCGCATTTTTGAAGAGACCATCGCCCCCAAAATCGCCGAAGGCTTCATCGATACATTGAAGTTCCTGGCCATCGATAAAGACGGCAACCCGCATTCCATAGACCTGGATACAACTCTGATCTCGCGCTATCAGCGTGACGCCACCTTGTATGTTTCCGTCAGGCCGAAACAGGGCAAGCTCGGCATAACTCGGGAACAGATCTCGAAGCTGGTGATCTACACCAACTACGACATTTCCGCCTCCGCCAACTCACGCATCATCGTTCGTCGAGGTACCTTCCGCTATCGGACTGCCCACTTCGACGGTGTGCTTTATCGCAATGACGCCATCAACAACGATTTGAAGAGTACTTCGATCGCGTTCCCCGGCGGGACAATCACCATCCCGACCGACAACGTCACCCTGTACACACCCCTGAGTACGGAAGAACTGCGCAATCCCAGGAAAGAGGATGAAGAGCTTAGCAAGAAGTTGCGCACTCATCTCAACAGCAACATCGAGTACTACCACAAGGCCATTTGGTACCGAATGGATCCGGATCGTCGTTACATGCTGTTGGACGGGTTTATTGCCCCCAACTCAAACGGTAAGAGCGTGGCGTCCGTAGTGGAGAACCGTGTAATTGGTATCGCAGGAAACTGCCTTATCATGCCGGTCGCTCCCGGCTACAAGCTTGATCCTACCTATGAGTACGAGTCCGAGCTCGACGACAACGGCGAGCCTCGCCGCGATGAACGCGGCAACATCATCTATAAGCCCACCAACCTGCTGGACCACTACCAACCGCTGACTCCGATTCCTCCTTTCCGCGTCAGTGTCCCCACTCGTGGAGTGTTTGGCGAGTCGATCATGGGCGCCTGCAATTCGTGCGAAAAGAAGGACGAAACGCGCTTCTGGCGCTGGGAAGAGTCTCCGAATCCCGACGAGCCGACTCCGATCAATCCGATTCAAACCGCCCCACCGCAGCGCACCGAGCCGCAGGGGCTTCAGCCGACAGCTTTCCCAACCCCGATGATCAACCTGCAGAACGCTCCGCAGGCGCCTGAACCGGGAGCAACATTGGCCGGCGCTCTCGGCTTGCTGGGCAAGTCTGACCTGTTCCCGAACATCACTGGCCTGGACCAGAACCAGAAGAATGCTCTGCAGGCGATGCTTTCCAACCAGGAGAGCGCGAAGCACTACGCCGACAAAGCCGCAGAACTGGCCAAACAGGCTGCCAACCTGAAGAGTGGTGATTCCACCGTCGAGAGCATTAAGAAATCGATGGATGACGGCACCCTTGATAAAGACACCGGCAAGAAACTTATCGAGGATGTGTATCGCGCTCAGATCAGTGGCAAGCCTAGCTCGGATGCAGCGGCCTCTACAGCCAACAATTCTGCTCTTAGCAAGGCAGCCGCAGAGTCGGTTCAAGCTGGACGCGAGGTGAAAGCCTCCGTAACGCATCCAGATGGAACCAGCACAAGCGTCGAGCAGAAATCGCCAGCGGCAGCTACGGGTGGCAAGGTCCCGGACAAAGTCAATTTCGTTTTGCCCGAGAACATCCCCGTCATGAAACAACCCAGCGATATGTCCTGCTGGGCAACCGTCGCCACCATGATGGTCAACTGGAAGGAGCAACCTGCAACTCCTTACACCATTGAGGAAGTCCTAACCCGGGCTGGCCAAGAATACCTGCAGAAATTCAAGAACGGTGCTGGGCTGGCGCGATCTGAGAAGTTGGCGTTCCTCAGCGCTCTTGGCATGGCTCCGGATGAGGGCAATTTCCAAAGCAACAACTACGACTACTACCTCGAAAAGCTCAAAGCCTACGGGCCACTTTGGGTGACAGTCGACGTGTCCGACACTGAACTTGCCGCCCACGCAAAAATCATCCGCGGCATACGCGGTGACGGCACACCCACAGGAACCTCGCTGTTGATCATTGATCCCAACGGAGGGAAGACCTATGAGGAAACCTTCCAGCAATTCACCAAGGAGTACGAGGACGTCGTTCGCGAAACTCCTGCTGGAGCCGACCTCTTCATCCAGATCGTTCGGTTCGGTGATCAGCGTGCCGTCGATGAAGAGGGGAGATCTCAACCTCAACAACGCCGCCAACTGATCAACGCCTTCATCCCGAATGATGACAAGACCGTTGTCGTGAATATGATCGAATACCCATTCGATCCGGGTAACTTCAGGAACTACAAGAACTGGAAGACAGATCCCAAGGTTCAGCACAACGACATCTGGAACGACAAGCAACTCAGGCAGGTCGACAAAATCAATCAGATCGCCATACACGAAACAGGATCTGAAGGTGAAGGCGCTTTCATGAAGCCGTACACTGCGCACCTCGCGGTTCTGCGCAACGGCAACATCGTTCAGTTCAACGACCTGGTCGAGATGGAGTACCACATCTCTGCATTCAACGATCACTCGATCGGAATCGAATTCGCGAACCTTTCCTGGGTTCCCGACGCCAAGGCCACAGCGGCAACGCTACAGGACAAGTACAAAGATGAAGACAAATACCTGGCAGTGTTCTGGGGAGAAGGCCGAAACGTTTACACCCTTCCAAGCGTGACTCAGCTCGACAGGCTAGTCGAGTTGCTAACGTGGCTTGTCAGTTTCAATTCTCCTCCAGATCCGTTCAATCCCCGCCCGCACTTCGATCAGATGTGGCATCAACTCGTCTCTTACGACGACGTAAGCGGCGTATGGGATTTTCCGGCCGCCAGCATCCCGGCCACAGCTGCCGATAAGGCGAAGAAGCGTTACTTCATCATGACCTTCGGTCACCGCTATCTGACGCCGGACAATTTCCTCGATACATCCGGCATCATTTGCCACGCCACGGTAGCGAGGAATGCGGCCTACTTCACGGCGTGTGATCACGTAGATGGAGCGCTGCCATCGCTGTACGCATGCCTTCGTATGGTTAAAAACAAAAACTCATCCGCGGCCTACGATTTGATGAAGGACCTGATGAAAAACAAGTTCCTGAAAGTGAAAACCATTCAGACGGTTCCTATCCGGGCCACCAACAGTCAATGTGCGGAAATCATCGAGAACAATGCGCCCAAGATCGTGAACAACATAAAGCGCGACGTTGTCCTCGTCGATTTGGATGGGATTTAAGCCTGGGTTCCTAAATGGCAGATGCCAGCGAGATTACTTCTCGCTGGCGCTGCCGTCCCGGCATGTCAGCCAAGTGCGCCGAGAAAGGGAATAGACAGCGATCTTTGTCATCCACTCCCCATGTGCCCTCTGCGAATCCATTGCCATCCGCGGAACATCTCAATAATCATCATGGCAAAGAAAATCTCAGCCGACCACCACACCCCCGAGGAAGACCAGATCATTCGTGAGCGCACGCTCGACAAGACGATCGCCGACTCCTTTCCCGCCAGCGACCCTCCGTCGAGCAATCCCGATCCACACGACGAAGACGTCCTGATAGAAGCCGCCTGAGACATACGCTCTTCCAGTCGGGCTTCGATTGTCGCTAAGTCTCTGAAAAAACTGGCCCATAGCCGTTTTCTGCCCCTCCCTTCAGTGGTTAGGATTCCCATTCAATCCCCGAAAATCCCCGTTCACCGCTTTGTGGATGAGTAATTTGACCTGTATGTCAACAATATGGGCACTGCGACCATGAGGATGGCAGCGCAGGCAGAGTACTACCTAACCAGCTTCAAGTGCGAAAGGTGATGGCATGAGCACTTCGACTCATCCGGCTACCAGCGGCGGACTGGTGCAGATTGCGCCCAATGATGTACCCAACGGGCGTTCCCTCGACACTGCGACCCTAGAAGAACTTATTCGCGAACGCGTAGCAGCAGAACGCGCTCGACTCGAACAGCAAGCCGGACTGGTTCACAAACAAGTTCACCACTTCCACAAGCCCATTGAACGGCCCTTCACAGCCGACCAGCGCGCAAGAACCACGCTGCTCTTCGGCGGACTCACGTGGAAGCACGAGAAACTCGTCCACGGTGCCCTTGAAGGCCTCGGCTACAAGTGTGAAGTAGTCCCAACGCCCAACGTAGCGGCGTTCCAGCTCGGCAAAGAGTACGGCAACAACGGCCAATGCAATCCGACGTACTTCACCGTCGGCAACCTCGTTCAATATCTTCAGAAGCTTGAAGAGTCCGGCGTTCGCCGCGAAGACCTCATCAACAACTACATTTTCCTGACCGCCGGCGCGTGCGGTCCGTGCCGTTTCGGCATGTATGAGGCCGAGTATCGGCTCGCGCTCCGCAACTCCGGTTACGACGGCTTCCGCGTCATCCTCTTCCAACAGTCGGGCGGACTCAACCAGTCCGATGCCGAAGCTGGACTGGAGATGAACCTCGACTTCTTCCTCAACCTGCTGAACGCGCTGAATATGGGCGACATCGTCAATGAAGTCGCGTACCAGATCCGCGGGTTCGAGGTGAACGCCGGCGAAACCGACGGCATCCTGGAAGAGTCAATCGACTACCTCCATGAAGTCCTCAAGAAGAAGTCTCCGTGGAAGGTCGAAGACGGACTCGGCAAGATTGGCAAGAACATGCCGATGAAGGGAACCGTCGAGTACCTCGGCAAGTTCATCAACCAGCTTGTCAGCGACGACTACATGGAAGCGCTGAACCACGTCCGCGATCGCTACAACACGATCCAGGTCGACCGCTTCCGCGTGAAGCCGATCGTGAAGATCACCGGCGAATTCTGGGCGCAGACCACCGAAGGTGACGGCAACTTCAACATGTTCCAGTTCCTGCACCGTGAAGGCGCGCAGGTGATCGTGGAGCCGATCGGCACCTGGATCATGTACATGATCCACCAGGTAGTCCAGAAAATCAGGGACATGCGCGGCCTCGAAGAGGGCGCGGTCATGCCTCCGAAGTGGCGCCTCGACAAGCAGGCAAAGATCGAGTGGAACTACCGTCAGAAGCTGATGAAGCTGAAAGCAGCCGAAGTCATCTTTGCGCGTGAATACCACCGCATCATCGACGCGCTCGGTGGCACAGCTCACCGCCTGGTTGATCAGTACGAACTCCAGCGGCTCGGACATCCCTACTACAACTCGCGTGCGGGTGGCGGTGAAGGTCACCTCGAAGTCGCGAAGAACATTTACTACACCAACAAAGAGCTGGCGCACATGGTGCTGTCGCTGAAGCCCTTCGGCTGCATGCCTTCCACGCAGTCAGACGGCGCTCAGTCGGCGGTCGTGTCGCACTACAAGGACATGATCTTCCTTCCGATCGAAACGTCGGGTGAAGGCGAGATCAACGCGCATAGCCGTGTGCAGATGGCGCTCGGCGAAGCCAAGGCCAAGGCGAAGCTGGAGTTCGCGGAAGTCGTGAAGAACACCGGCAAGACGCTCGAAGAGCTGAAGGCTTACGTCGAACAACGTCCGGAGATGCAGAAGGCGCTGTATCACGTTCCCAAGTACAAGGGCGTGATCGGCACCGCGGCGAACTTCGCGATCCACGTTGCAGAAGCGATGGGCGCGAAGACTCCGTACCACCAGGAAGCGCACTAAGACTCTTCACCACAGAGGCACAGAGACACAGAGAAGGATTCAGAAAAAGCTCTGTGCTCTGTGCTGATGGTGATTTCAGGCTTCGGTGGTTGCGATGTTCAACCAAAAACAAGGCTCAGGGTTAGTGGTTTTTCTAGTCGATTTCTCAGTGACTCTGTGCCTCTGTGGTGAGCGGTTTAAGGGAGCGAAATGCCAGGACTGACTGAAAAAGCCAATCCGCAAAAGAAGTACGACTTGCTCTGGATGGGTGTGGACGTAGGCTCCACCACCGTGAAGATCACGGTCGTCGACAACGAGACCGACGAGATCCTCTGGGCTGATTACCAGCGCCACGAGACAAAGCAGCCCGAGAAGCTGCTCGAGATGCTGCACCAGATCAAGAACGACCTGCCCAGCACGCCGTACGAGAACTTCCGCGTGTTCATCACCGGTTCCGGCGGTTCGGGGATTTCCAAGCACATCGGTGCGAAGTTCGTTCAGGAAGTGAACGCGGTTTCGCTCGCCGTGGAAAAGCTCTATCCAGAGTGCGGTTCGGTGATCGAACTCGGCGGCCAGGACGCGAAGATCATCATCTTCAAGGAAGATCCCGAGACCGGCAAAAAGAAGAAGCTGCCGTCCATGAACGACAAGTGCGCGGGCGGCACTGGCGCCGTAATCGACAAGATCAACGCCAAGCTGCGCATTCCGGCCGACCAGCTTTGCCAGATGGGCTACGAAGGTCTGAAGCTGCATCCCGTCGCCGGCAAGTGCGGCGTCTTCGCCGAAACCGACATTAACGGCCTGCAAAAACAGGGCGTTCCGGCCGACGAGCTGATGGCTTCGCTCTTCGAATCCATCATCCAGCAGAACCTCTCGGTTCTCACGCGTGGCAACACGCTGCGTCCCACGGTGCTCTTGCTTGGTGGTCCGAATTGCTACATCAAGGGCATGCGCGACTGCTGGAAGCACAACATCCCGAAAATCTGGGAAGAGCGCAATTACCCGCTGCCCGAAGGCGTGGATCCGAAAGACCTCATCAAGACTCCTGATAACGCGCAGTACTTCGCCTGTATCGGCGCGGTGGAGTTCGGCAAGAACGAAGATCCCGGACTCGGCACCTATCTCGGCTTCGAAAAGCTCGAGTGGTACATCACGGAAGGTCGTGCGCAGGAAAAGGCGAAAAAGGGTGGTGCGCAGGCGCTCGCCAAATCGCCCGAAGAACTCGCAGCCTTCAAGCAGAAGTACGCTAAGAAGAAGTTCGTGCCGACCACCTTCCAGCCCGGACAGGTAGTGGAAGGTTTTATCGGTATCGACGGCGGCTCAACTTCCACGAAGGCTGTGCTCGTGGACAAAGACCGCAACATTCTCTGCAAGACCTACCAGCTTTCGCGCGGCAACCCAATTGAAGACACGCAGGAAGTTCTGGCGAAGGTCGGCAAGCAGGTTACCGATCAGGGCGCCACGCTCAAGATCATGGGCGTCGGCACCACCGGTTACGCGAAGGACATCCTGAAAGATGCCGTCGGGGCTGACGTTGCGCTCGTCGAAACCGTCGCGCACACGCAGGCCGCGTTGCACTTCTATCCAGATGCGGATGTGATCTGCGACGTGGGCGGTCAGGACATCAAGATCATCATCCTGAAAGATGGCCGCGTAAAAGATTTCAAGCTCAACACGCAATGCTCCGCCGGCAACGGATACTTCCTGCAAGGCACGTGCGAAGGCTTCGGCTTCAAGGTCGAGGACTTCGCTGACATCGCCTTCAACGCGAAGGGCTATCCGCAATTCGGTTACGGCTGCGCGGTGTTCATGCAGTCCGACATCGTGGACTTCCAGCGCCAGGGGTGGAAGCCGGAAGAAATCATGGCCGGGCTTTGCAACGTATTGCCGAAGAACATTTGGCTGTACGTGTCGCAGATTCCGAACCTGTCGGCGATCGGCCGCAAGTTTGTGTTGCAGGGTGGTACGCAGCACAACATGGCCGCCGTGAAGTCGCAGGTTGACTTCATCGAGTCGCGCTTCAAGGGTAAGGAAGTTCAGCCAGAAGTCATCGTGCACCAGCATTGCGGCGAGGCGGGCGCAATCGGGTGCGCGTTTGAAGCCGTGCGTTTATGGGAGAACGGCAAACAGACCGAGTTCATCGGCCTCGAAGGCGTTGCTTCCATCACCTACACGACTACCCGTGAAGAGAACACGCGCTGTTATTTCTGCAAGAACAAGTGCCTGCGCACATTCATCGACGTGAAAACGGCGGTACCGAACCCGAACTACAAGCCGCCGGTGAAGACCAAGGTTCCGCTCGCTCCGGGTGCACAGCGACTCATCATCGCCACCTGTGAAAAGGGAACCGTCGAAAACGTCGAAGAGATGCGCGTCATTAAGGGCAACATCGACGCCATCAAGAAAGAAAACCCGAACCTCGTCGAGATCGCGGCCAAGAAGGCGTTCACGTCCTACGAGCCGCCGGTCATCGCCGACCCGCTCCCGAAACTTCAGATCACGAAAGCGCAAAAAGAACGTGCCGAGAAGATGAAGAACCGTGCCGAGCTACGTATCGGCATGCCCCGCGCACTCAACATGTATTCGTGCGGGCCATTCTTCACCGCCTACTTTGAGTCGCTGGGTGTAAAGGCCGAGAACATTTTCTGGTCCGAGTACACCAACGAGCAGCTTTACAAGGAAGGCGCGAAGCGCGGCGCCATCGACCCGTGCTTCCCGTCGAAGGTCGGTATACCGCACGTGCACAACTTGCTGTACTCGGTCCATCCGAAGAAGAAGCTCGACATCATCTTCTTCCCGATGATCGACTCGCTGCCCACCTTCCTCACGCACACTCAGTCGCAACGCGCATGTCCGACGGTAACGGCTACTCCGGCATCCGTGAAGGCGGCGTTCACGAAGGAAGGCAATATCTTCGAGGAGAAGGGCGTCATCTGGAAAGACACACTCACCTGTCTCCACGATGAGAAGATCATCCACCGCCAGATGTTCGACGACTGGAAAGATATCCTCGGCCTCTCCGAAGAAGAAAACTATAAGGCTATCGAAGCCGGACTCGCCGCTATGCGCAAGTTCGACGACGACGTCATGCGTGGCACCGCTCGTGAAGTCCTGAAGCGGCTCGAAGCCGAAGATCGTCTCGGCATCGTGCTCCTCGGACGTCCGTACCACAACGATCCTGGTATCAACCACGAGATCCTGGAGGAGTTCCAGAAACTCGGCTACCCGGTCTTCTCGCAGGATTCGCTCCCGCTCGATGACGAAATCGTCTGGAAGCTGTTTGGCGACGAAGTGAAAGCCGGGCACATCCAGCATCCGATGGACGTCAGCGACGCGTGGAAGAACTCGTACTCCGAGAACACCACGCGCAAGGTCTGGGCCGCGAAGTACGTCGCGCGGCATCCGAACCTTGTCGCCCTTGAGCTATCCAGCTTCAAGTGCGGTCACGACGCGCCCATCTATACCACGATCGAAGAAATCGTGGAGCACTCGGGCACGCCGTACTTCTGCTTCAAGGACATCGACGAGAACAAGCCCAGCGGCTCCATCAAGATCCGCGTGGAAACCATCGGCTACTTCCTGAAGCGGTATCGCGAAGACATGGTTCGCAACAAGCACAAGAAGTTCACCATTGACGAGCAGCTCAAGAACTTCGAAGAGCAGTTGCGTCACGAGCTTCGCCTTGCTGCAAGCCTCGGCGGCGAAAAGGGAAGCTGTGGCACCCACAGCAACGCCCCCGCCGAACTGGTAGCGATTCAGGGAGCCCAACCCGTCGGCAATGAAATGGTTGAGATGGCAGGCGACTAACCAACGAACTCGCACGAAAAACCCTCGGGTCCGCCCGAGGGTTTTTCGTTACAGCAACCCACTCCTACCGAACTAGCTCCACAAGTCTTGGATCTGCATCCTCCATACTCACCAGTGCCAGCAGACGGTTTGCTGACACAGCCCAGAACACGACGGTCTTCTGCTCTCCATCGGCCCGATCGGTGAGATTCATCACTCCACGGCCATCGTCGGAGGTAGTATAGGTTCCAGCCCAGTCCATCAGCTGAAACAATCCTCCGCCACGATCTACACTCAGGAAAATCGTCGCACTTCCATCCGTGGCCAAGTTCACCAAGCCTATCTCCTGCTCGGGCTTGAACGTCCTGGGCGGTCCAGCGACCGATGCGGTATAGGTTCCTGCCAAACCGTAGCCGCCGAACGGCGCGACTGTTTGTGGTTCGAAGTAGCCAAAGGGCGTACCAAATATCTGCTCACGGATAAGGTAGCCCTCATTCACTCCTGTCAGATAGGCAACACCTACGTGCGGACGGTACAGATTTAAAGGAATACCCGGCAAAGATAGTGCTACACGGCCATTTGGCGACACGGAATACGTGCCGGAATCGGTCGATCGCATGGTGACCACGATTCCAACGTCCTCCACCACTTCGGTGTTGTCCGATACTTCGGCCAACGATCCAGTTCCGTCAGGGCGAATGACGCCAATGGTAGCAAATGGGCTCCACCAGCTTCCCGCGTCATCACTATTCAAGTTGTAGATTACGGGTATATTCCACGAAGCGTTCGTGAATGTTCCCGCGTCATTCTGCCGCCGCGCCTCGCCGCGCAAGACGGGTATCAACCATGTGTTGGCATCCGACTGGACCAGCAACATCTTTGCGTTGGAGACAATGTAATAAGCAAAGTGAAATGTCTCCGGTGAGCTATCCGGACCTGGTGTTACGGTCAGCGCAACGGTGCCTCTTCCGGTGAGCGGATCAGGCAAAGTGAACATACCTGTCATCGTTCCGGTCGTGAAGAAGCGCATTACGCTGCCTCCCCACGTGAAATCCATTTGACCGTTGCCTACGTTTCCTTCGGTGCCACATGTGAGCCTGCCGAGTGCGGCGATGTTCATGAACGTCAAGGCTAAAACTCGGTCGCCCTGTACGGAGGCCATGGAGAAGGCATTCGTATTTTGCCGAAGCATGTAGCCGGATTGAATCGCGATTGTGGACAGCGGGGGATGGTTGGATGGGCTCTGCCACAGGGCAGCCGAGTCACCGCCCGATGTCCCGGCAACCATAAAGGTCCACGTTCCGCTGGAGGCACGCAGGGTGATCGTTCCAATTCCATCACTCTCCGCGGTATAGTTGCCGGCAATTGGCTCCATTGCACCACCGGACGCTTTCACAGTCGCATCCCAGATGCCCGAAACATTCCCATTGGCATCGATATCGATGTGACCGGCAATCGCCATTTCACCGCCACCCTCGTAGTCACCCGCAATCTCAGACGCGCGCCAACCTTGAATCAGGAAAGCGTACGCCCCCTGCAAACGGTACTGAGAAGCCGAACCCATAACCACGAGGGCTGCAGTGCCACTCTGATTCGGGTCCGTAACGGAAGTCGCTTTCAGTGTGACTGTAGCAGGGGCAGGGGCGTTACTCGGGGCCTCATAGGTAACCGAAGTAGCAGTCGCGTTGGTGAGTGTACCGCATGTGCTACCGCTGCAGCCGGCGCCTGAAACACTCCAAGTTACCCCTTGATTCACCGGATCGTAGCTGACCACAGCAGTAAACGGACGGCCTTGATTCGCGGCCAGACGCACAACAGCGGCGGGCCAGATTGTCACGGAAACCGGCATTAGATTGAGGTACGTGGTTCCCATGATGCTGCTGTTGGATTGCGATGTTGCAGCTATTCTAAAGTTGATGTTCTTGGACACAAACGATGGTGCCGTGTACAACCCGTCCGCAGTGATTGTCCCGCAGTTGTCCACACAATTGATCAAACTCCAACTGAAAGTTGCGGCGGTCCCATCTGACATCGCCGCGGTGAACCTTTGTGTTTCACCCGCACCGAGGTTCGCCCCATCAGGGATGATCTTGACGGAAGCAGGTTGTACGGATGCACTTGTGCCGCCGGCGGGAGTGGGTACCGGCGTAGATGTAAACGACGTGACGGTCCTTGATTGGGTTCCACCACACCCGGTTAAGACCGCGGCGAGGCTCAATGCAAATACAAGCAATACGCTGGTTCCTCGCATGATGAACTCCTGAAGAGGCCGATTCTCATGCGCACATCTTGTGCTTACATGAACCGAGTGTCATCTTGGTTCCATCTTGAACCTGCCATGCCGCTAAATTCGTTGATAATAAGCGATTTGCTCTTGACCGCCCCTCGGTAAGGGCCGATGCTGTTGGCATCGCGGTGCCCCGATCGGCTCGAGTTGACTCGTTCCCGGGTTGGGTATGTCCGGTGAGACTTCGATCTCGTGTTCTACAACGGTCCGCTTCGGCGGATATGAAGTGGATACTGTAGTCGGTGAACTGCGAAAGAATGGCCTTCGCATTCATCTCCGGGGCCAGTCCTTTCAGGTACTCGCGGCTCTCCTCGAACGTCCCGGCGAGATTGTTACCCGGGAGCAGTTACGAACCCGACTTTGGCGAGGTCAGGTCTTTGTCGATTTTGAGAATGACCTAAATGCGATCATCGCTCGGCTTCGACAAGTGCTGTGCGACAGGGCGGAACAGCCGCGTTTCATAGAAACTGTTCCCCGGCATGGATATCGATTCATCGCTGAGGTCTCATACACATCTGTATCTCACCAGGCATACCGCCCCCGTATCCTTGTGCTTCCCTTCGTCAACTTAAGCGGAGATCGTGATAAGGAATACCTGGTCGATGCAATCACAGACGAAGTCATCACCGCGTTGGCAAGTTCCTATGGCGACCAGTTCGCAGTGATCGCCCTTACTACATCCATGCGTTTCAAGGGTACCCGCAAGGATCTAACAGCGATTGGACACGAATTGAATGTTCAGTTCATTACCGAAGGAAGCGTCCGTTGGGTCGGAGATCTTATGGGCATTAACGTTCGGCTCATTCAATCCCAAGATCAGACTCAACTCTTCGCGCGTAGATACGAGACCTATTTGTCAGAGATTTTCCAGATGCACGCCTCTATCGCGAACGATGTCGCGGCGTGTATTCCGTCCACCGAGCGCAAAGAGCTCGCAAGGCCCTCTCTGCGTAAACCAACGGCAGACATGGGCGCTTACGATGAGTACATCAAGGGGCGACACAAGTTATGGAAGTACACCGCGGAGTCTATGACAGAAGCTAAGCAGCACTTCGAGGCGGCATTGGCTCGCGATCCCTCGTTTGCGGCTGCCTGTAATGCTCTTGCTGAACTGTACTGGTCTGTTGGATTCTGGGGGTATGTCCCACCCGAACAAACCGATCGCATGGGCCGATTTTACGCACTCCGAGCTTTGGAGATCGATCCCATGTCTGCGGAGTCCCATGTCTTGGTAAGCCTCTTTTCAAAGAAAATTGGAAATAGAACCGAGTACTACGATTGGCCCTCCATCCAAAACGACATTGCGCATGCTCGTTCCCTCAATCCAGCGTTGCGGATGGTTAGAGTCCGGCACGCGATGGTTCAGGCGATACTCGGATATCCGGACCTGGCAGCTGCGGAACTGGAGCGCGCGCTGGAGTCAGATCCCTTGTGCTTCGATGTACGCGCCTGGCTGACCATGATGCTGCACTTGGGTCGGCACTTTGATCAGGCACTTCAGCAAGGTTACCGGCTTCTGGATCTTGAACCCGAGCACTTTGCCTCACATCAGTTACTGGGTTACGTCTACCTAGGGATGAAGGACTTCCAGAAGAGTATCGATGCTTTCCAGAAAGCGGCTCAACTCTCGAACGACTTGCCGATATCGCTGGGACTGCTCGGATTGTCTTTGGGGCTATCCGGGCATAAGCGAGAGGCGAAGGCATTGCTTGAACAGTTACGTAATCGCACAAGCCGCGAATACATCAAGCCGACTTGTTTTGCCTTCCTTCATATCGGGCTCGGGAACACCGACGAAGCGTTTGTGTGGACGGAGAAAGCGATAGATGCCGCTGATCGCCACATGGAGCCTATCAAGACCTATCCTTTTCTCGATCCTTTGCGCTCCGATCCCCGCTTCACGGCTTTGCTGCGCAAAATGAATCTTTCCTGACCCATCGACGCTCCTACCTGGCCTTTGGCAGATATCGCCCATTTCTGCGATGATGTTCACTAGACCAGTGGTACTAATTCAACCTTCGAGCGTGATTTCATGACCACCTCCGCCACTCGACCTCTTGTTGGAGAACCCGTCGATCCCTCCTCCGCCCCTCGGCCGCGCCGCGTAACCTTCGAGGGCCGGACCATCCGGCTGGTTCCGCTTGTTGCGCACGAACACCTCGACGACCTTTGGGCCGCCACCGGAGGCCCGCAGAACGAGCATCTCTGGACCTACATGTTCGAACATCCCTTCCAGAACCGCTCCTCCTTCGAAGCCAACCTCCAGCGCCAGGAAGAGTCCAACGATCCGCTCTACTACACCATCATTGACAAGCCTTCTGGCGACGCCGTCGGTTGGGCCGCCTACATGCGCATGAAGCCCCTGCATCGCGTCATCGAGGTGGGCAGCATCATGTACTCGCCGCGTATCCAGCACACCGTCGGCGCCACCGAAGCCATGTACATCATGGCCAAGCACGCTTTCGAGGACATGAATTATCGCCGGTACGAATGGAAGTGCGACGCTCTCAACATGCCTTCGCGCCGCGCCGCTCTGCGCCTCGGCTTCACCTACGAAGGACTCTTCCGCCAGCACATGGTCGTGAAAGGGCGCAATCGCGACACCGCCTGGTATTCCATGCTCGACTCGGAATGGCCTGCCCGCAAACGCGCCTTCGAGCAGTGGCTCGATCCCGCCAACTTCGACGCCAACGGGAAGCAGCGCATGCCGCTGTCAGAGCTTAACCGCATCAACCGCTGAATTTGCGATGCCCCACATCCGCCTTGGTTTGGCAGATGTGGGGCCGAATCGCATTGCGCGATCTACAAAATAGCGTTCACCGCTAACTTGCCGTCCGTTCCAGTCGCCGTCGGGGTATTCGTACCGACGCCATCCCCGTTGTCTTCTAGCCAGGGCGTCTCGCAATCTGTGTCCTTACTCTTCGCATACAAAAAAGCTTCGAGAATGGATACATTGCCGTCCCCATTCGTATCGGGATTCGTCGTCAAGGCTGTGCCGGCATCGTCTGCGTTGTTCAGCGCGGAAGTGAAGTGGTACGAAAACGTGTCGTACTTGTAATCCGGATCCATCGCCCAGGAATACTGGGCATCGGTCGCAGCCGAAATCAGAATCCGGTTGTGGCCTCTCAAGTCGCGCAGAAACCCGCCGCTGAAGCATTGCTCAAAAAGTGCCACCATTTTGCCGAAGCTTAGGCTGTTAATCGTGTTTACGAAATCATCATCGAACACGTCGTTTGAAGTCTGGTTGTAATAGTAGGTCGCTTCATCCCACGCATTCGCATTGATTTCGTCTCCTGGAATCACATCGGCTCTGCCGCCGCGGTTGGCCGGCGTTTCTCCGCAACTGCTGTCGTGGTAGCCGCCACCGTGATTCGTGACGAAGATGAAGAGATCATCCTTCACCGTCATCTTCGATCTCAGATACTTGATGGCATCGTTGAATCCGGCCGGAGACGCAGCATAATCCACCGTGATATCGCTGTCTTCGCCCGTGCCGCCCTTATACACGACAACAATGTTGTCATCGCTGAAGCCGTACTTGCTTCGCAGCGTCAGGTACATGAACTTCAAATCGTTCCAGTAGCGCGTGTACGCCTTCACCGCGTTCACTCCGCCGCTGTAGAGCAGCGCGTATTTGTTATGCAGAAACGGTGGTTTATGGCACAACTGCGGGTACCTCACGCAAATGGGCACAATCCGCGATTCAAAAGGACGTTCGGGCTTTTTGATGATCTTGGGCGGCGTCGGCAATTCCAGCACCGGCGTCGTCTTCCCCTTCACCACCGTTCTGTCTACCGCCAGGCGTCCCGTCGCACGAACCAGCGAACCCTGGGCTTTCATATCGCGTAGTTGGACCGCGCCTGTCCCCCTGATCAGAATGTATACAGACTCCGGCATCGGCGTATTGATCCGGAAATACTTCATGTCCTTCACCAGCATCGGCACCGGATCATCCACGAAGTAGCCCTCCACCACGTATTGCTGCCGAAGGGTTGTTGCAGTCGCCTTTCTTAGGTCGATCGCTTTCAATCTCTCGATACTCGTCACTTGCGCCTTTACTTCGGGCCGCGGCGTGTCCTGGGCGAATGCACTTCCCAACGCCACAAGCATGAGAAGCACCAACACCAAGATGCCACCCAATCCAGATGATCCCTTGAGCCTCTTCATAAACTCCTCCCGGCCATGACTTCTGGTCTGATGAAGCCCGAACACCTCTGCGTTCGGGTCGGATTTTCCCCTCATCTCCCGTCGCCACCTTTCGAACCCTCACTAAGTGGTGCAATTCGCTGATCAATCGTGACGTACCAAAATGGAACTGGCGCTCCCTCCGATCCGCAACGCATCGAATTTTGCCCTTGACAACCTATACTGTGTTACATACAGTATGTTTCATACAGTATGCGTGACACAGTAGAAACCGCCATGAACCAGGAAGTACTCGACAATCTCCGTCTTGAGCTTCGTCGGGGATGTCTCATCCTGGCCGTCCTGGCGGAACTTCGCACCGAACGCTACGGCTACACGTTGCGCAAGGCCCTCGCGGAGCAGGGAATGGAAATCGACGAAGGCACTCTCTACCCGCTGCTGCGCCGGCTGGAAAGCCAGGGACTACTCGTTAGCGAGTGGCGTGAAGAGGACAAGCGAAACAAGCGGTTTTACCGCCTTTCCGCCGACGGCAAGGTAATCCTCAAGCAGCTCGCCGCCGAATGGAAGACCATCAGCGCATCGCTCGACGGCATTCTTTAGCCCGCGAACCGCGCTTGAAAGTGATTGGAGTTGGTTATGGATATGATCGAGCGTTACCTCCAGGCTGTGAAGTTCGCACTTCCCGAAGCGCAGCGCGACGACATCGTGAAGGAACTGCGCGACAGCATCTTGTCGCAGGTCGAGGAGCAGGAAGGCAGCCTCGGCCGCCCGTTGACGGAAGGCGAAACAGCCGAATTGCTGAAGCGACTGGGCAGCCCGTTCCAGTTGGCGAGCCGCTATCGCAAGCAGCAGTTCCTGGTCAGTCCCACCCTGTTTCCCATCTACTGGAAGGTTTTGAAGGCGGCGCTCGGCATCGCTCTTCTCGTCTCGGCAGCGGGATGCATCGCCATCGCCGCGGCAGGGAAGCCAATCTGGGAAAGTCTCCGTGGATTGCTTCAGTTTCCGAACCTGGCTATCACCGTCTTTGCCTGGGTCACTCTCGTATTCGTCGGCATGGAATTCTTTGGCGCAAAGTTCCAATGCACCGAACGCTGGGATCCCCGCGCCTTGCCGCCCCTCGTCAAGGATGCCCCTCGTAAATCGCGCTTCGAGCTGATTGCCGAGCTTCTAATTGAACTCGTGCTCGGTGTGTGGTGGCTGACCGGATTGCATTACAACTACCTGATCATGGGACCCGGCGCGAACTACCTGAATTTCGGTCCCGTGTGGCTCCAGCTCTATCCGTTGTTCGTCGCCTTGGTTTGCATCGACGTCGGCTTCACCGCGGCTCAACTCTATCGTCCGCAATGGACCAGCGGAGCTCGTATCTCCGTCGTCGTCAAGGGCGCAGTTGGACTCGTCGTGCTCTACTTCCTGCTCAACGCGCCGGATCTCATGGTCCCCGTCAATCCCACTGCGCAATGGCAGAACCTCGTACACAACCTCAATCGGGCGCTGCATCTCGGATTGACGGTCGCTTTCATCGTGATCGTGGTGAACATCGGCATCAGCCTCGTCAAACTGATTGGCAAGCGCATTGGACGAGCCCATCAAGCCATCGTCGGATCGTAAGCTTAAATTCCTCCTACGGCGATCCAGATGCTTGGGTCAGCCCTCACCCTCGGGTCCGCCCGAGGGTATTTTTTTATCCGGTGAGATCGAACCCAAGTGGCTGCTCGAGCTGTGCCCAGAGGCTTGGATTTATTCCGCACGCTTGATACCTAAACTAACGCTTCACGACCAAATACTAACGACTAACAACTAACGACTGGTTTTCTACCACTTCAACCCCAGCGCCCCACTAAAGAACCGTCCCAGCGGCGACATCTTCCGGCACGCATCCGTGAAGTCGCGCATGAAGTTCGGACCGCATACCTGCTTTTCGGTAAACTCCACCGCAGTTCCCAGGTCTCGAAGCTTCAGGTCTTCCACAAACTCATGATCAGCCGCGAAGCCTCGCGGAGGCCTGCTCAGCTTACCCGCATCGTCCCAGTTCAGCAGATGCCGAATCTTCCTCCACTCATCCGCTCGTTCCACCATCGCCGTTCTCACCCTTAGCAGGACCGGAGGCTCCGGATGCCACAGCCCCGACGCCGCAAAACATCCCTCCGGTTCCAGGTGCAGGTAGAACCCCGGAGAGTGGACGTCCTTTCCAGCATGCGAAAACCTCATGGCCGCATGCGTCTTGTATGGCTTCTTGTCGTGCGAGAACCGTGTGTCCCGATAGATGCGGAATAGTGACCTTTTCGGGTCCGACGTCAGATACGGCGAGATCTCATAAAGAGGCCCGCCGAAATCAGCCACGAACTGCAAACACGGCTGCCGCACTAGCTTCTCGTACTCGTCTTTGTGTTTCTGAAACCACTCGCGCCGGTTGTTTCGCTTTAACCGTTTAAGAAAATCGAATA
Organism: Terriglobales bacterium; assembly: GCA_035561515.1. NCBI lineage: Bacteria > Pseudomonadati > Acidobacteriota > Terriglobia > Terriglobales > Terriglobales bacterium. The sequence continues at coordinate 121,357 of DATMXP010000018.1, forward strand.
GCTCAGGAGTGAAATATCGCATCGGTTGAATTCTATACTCCCGAACTCGTGATAAACCCTTGAACCGCCGCCGATTCCGGAGCAACATAAGCCCAAACAGCAGTCGGGCCGAGACCACTCTTTCCTGAGAGGAGCCCGCTATGTTTCGCAGACTTGCTTCCATTCTGATCGCGCTGATCATCCTTTCTCCATTTCTGATTGCTGAAGAAGCAGCCCTCCCGGATGCTCCCTCGGCAACTCAGGCAAAAGTCAAAGGCGACCTCGCGAAGTTCGCAACCGAACAGAAGAAAGTAACCGTCAATCTCAACGACACTTCCAAAGTCACAGGCAAGGTGCAAAACGTCGGCGAAGAGAATTTCGTGATCCTCGATTCCAAGACCGGACAGGCCTCGACCATCAACTTCACCGATGTTGCAGGTGTTAAGAAATCCGGTATGAGCAAGGCCACGAAAGTACTGCTGGGTGTGGGAATCGCCGTTGGCGCTTCATTCGCAATTGTCGGCATCCAGTGCGCTACCGGGTCGATAAGCTGCTGAGTCTGCAAGTGCGGTTCACGCTTTTCCCGTTCCGGGAAAACCGTTGTCAAGGGGGTCGGAGCCATTCTGGAAACGTAAGTCGCTGATTTAACGGCAAATATAAATTTCAAGAACGTGGCATGTTGCCCCCGCTCATCTTGCTAATCTGAAACTAGAGTAGAGAAAAGGCGATCGCCCCGGCGGTCGCCTTTTTGTTTGTCATCACGAACCGAAGGGAGGGATATGCGCTTTGTTATTTGTCATTCCGAGCCGCAGGCGAGGAATCCCTCCCGCAAATACAGAATTGCGGGCGAACTAAGTCTTACTGACAACCGAACCGACAACCGATGACCGGTGCTAAGTTCCTCATTCCGCCGACTTTGCCCGCAAAGCCTCTGGAATGACGAACTTACCTGCAAGTCTTCGACTAACTCTTTTGTTTTCACGACCGAAAGAAATTTTGTGAAGGGACTGAAGTATGAGCTACCGATTTTGCGAACACATCAAGGACAACAATGAGCCCTGCGGTTCTCCCGCGCTCCGCGGACGGCACTTCTGCTATTACCACTCTCGTCTACGTACCGTCTCGCGGCACGAGGGTAAGCCCCGCATCCGCGTCGGTGCCATCGAGAGCCGTCAGTCCATCGAAATCCTTGCCGCTCAACTCTGCCAGGCTGTCCTCGATGACGAGATCACTCCCACTAAGGCCAATACCATCCTTCGTGCGCTCAAGTTGGTCGAATCCGCAATGAAGAAGTTTCAAACACTGCACACCCGCGAAGTCGAAGTTCCCGCCAGCATGCAGGAATTCGTCGAGCAAGTGGACAGTAGCATCGTTGAGTCTGAGCCTGAGTGCTCCAGTCCGGAAGCCGCTGAACAATATAGCCCTCAGGAATGTGGCACAGACATTCCTGCCTGCTCTCCTCCCGGAACCCTCGAACACACCGCCAGGTCTCTCCCTCCCCACCTCCGCTCCAACATCAAACGCATTCTGCGCCAGGGCCCCTCGCATCCCCAGTTCCGCCAGGTCTCCCGTATGCTCGACGCCCAGATCGCATCCCTCGCTGCCGGATAAATCAATTCAACATTGAAAAATCTTGAAGCCGATGCTCGCCGGATGCATCCATTCAGGGATTCCCAATTCGCGAGGAGTAATTGATGCGTAAAGTCAGCGTGGTTTCGTTTCTGGTGTTGCTGAGCGCTTTGGTCGCAGTTGCACAGGCACAGGAGTTCAAGGTTGACCCCGTTCATTCATCGGCGCAATTTAAGGTCAAGCACCTCATGGTCAGCACCGTCGTTGGGCGCTTCACTGACCTGGCCGGCACCATCTTGTACGACGCTCAGGACCCTGCGAAGTCAAGGGTAGAAGCCGTCGTCAAGACCGCCAGCATTGACACCGAGAACGCCACCCGGGACAAGGACCTTCGCGACAACTATTTCGAGGTGACCAAGTACCCAGAGATGACTTTCAAGAGCACCAAGGTCGAAAAGCGCGGAGATCAGTGGGTCGCCATCGGACCGCTCACCATCAAGGACGTCACAAAAAACATCGAGGTCCCATTTGAAGTCAACGCTGTGGACAGCCCTCGCGGCAAGATTCTTGGTGCTTCCGCCACGTTCAAGGTGAATCGTCACGACTACCACGTGAATAAGGGCGGCGTGATCGACAACGGAGCCGTAGTGGGGAGCGACATCGCCATCGAACTCAACGTTGAGGCCCGTCCGCCCGCGCCCGCTCCGGCCGCCAAGTAGTGCCGGGCGTGTGCCCCACGTAAGAGGCTCGACTTGGTAAAATATCCATTCCTACCGAGGGTGAATGGATGGCGATGGAATCAGATAAGGTGATGTTCGAGATCTACCGTGACTCGACGTACACGGGAAAGTACCGTGTCGTCTACTACACGGAGCTGAACGAGAACAATAAGGAATGGGAAATCAATAAGGCCATGGCAGGCGAGCATTTCTACGATGGCTTCATCAGGAACTTCGGCAAGGACGAAGCCAAAGACATCATTGATGCCTTGCTCAAGCGCATGAATGACGGCGAGAATCTGTCGTCCAACGATATCGAACGCGAGTTGGGAACTCATCTCGCGACCCGATAAGCTCGGTTCCGGGAAACAAAGAAGGGCGTTGCGTGGGTGCAACGCCCTTTCGTTTTGCCCGGCCGCGAGGTGGCGCTGCCGGCAAAACAGCGCAATCATCCGCCAAGGACGAACGTGACGGTGATCTGCGTTTCAACCTCAACGGGTTCGCCGTTGAGCAGATACGGCTTGTAGCGCCATTGGCGGACCGCATCCATGGCGCTGCCGATCAACAGTGGAGGACCACTGACAGCATGCAAACCTTGTATCGATCCATCGCGCCCAATCATCGCCTGCAGCACGACCGTACCTTGCTGCCGGATAGCGATGGCAGGTCTCGGATACACCGGCTGCACCTTCCGGAGCAGCAGGCCTTCGTCCAGGTGCGAAATGCGAACCATCTTCGGCTTCGGACGCGTGGGTTCCGGCGGAGCGACCGGCACCACGTTCGACGGAAGGAAGGCAGCAAACCTGTTGTTGCCCCGGCCATCGCCGGCCGGTGCGCCCTCGACATAAGGTCCCGGCTCAACTGAACGGATGGCGCTCTCGTTGATGTCGGCAACGGTGTCTGGAACTTTGCTGGGCTCCTGCAATCTGCCATTCACGATGTCGGTACTCGTGGGCGGCTTCGGTCGACCCGTGGCTTGCCTGGGCGGCTCAGGCGGGCGCCCTCTCGGGGGCAACGGCATTTCGATCCAGGTTTTTAAGCTTCCGAGCGGCACTGCGTCGGTGTAGTACAGCGGTACCAGTACCAGCACCGTCAAGCAGATGGCCTGCAATCCGAACGAGGCCATAGCGGCGACGCGGTGCTGCGGATTACGGCGGGCATAGCGAAGAGGCTGTCTTCGAACATGGGTCCTCCTGACTGTTTCTGGAGGAGTGCACCCCTTATTCGCGATCGCTACTGCTATTGACACCGCTTCTGGATGGATTTGCTCCAACTATATTTTTCGTTATACCGGGAACAACTGCGAAGGCCGTGGTGTCAGCATCGCACTGCATCGACGCGATGAAGATTCGGTCTGGACGCAACTCAAGACCGTCGAGCCAGCCATTCTGGAAGGTCGTGAATGCCGCCGCGGCGTTACCTTGAGCGTCGGTCACGCGCATGTCACTGATGCGGGAGCAGGGAAGTTGAACCGCAGCCGTCTCGTGACGCGCGTCGATCTCTGTTCCATCGGCATCAGTCTCGTCGCGGTTCAGGCTGCGCAGCCAGGCAACAACGACCACCCGGTCGTCAGCGCGTTCAATCACGTTTACGACCGCGTTCGATTCCATCGCAGCCGACGACAGGGTTCTTGCCGCCAGCGCCCGACTGGGCTTGTCGAAAAGCTTGTTGAAGTAGCGAAGAGCATAGAACGTCGGTTTACGTTTGCCGCGGTAGTCCAATAACCCGAGGTGAAAGTTCACATGATCGTCGGAGAAGGTCGTTGTCTTCGGGTCGAAGTCATCGATCCGATACCAGCCCGTCAGCGTGACCTTCCCCGACGCAAGCGCCATCACCTGCGCCTTGAACAGCGCAGTGGCAGCGTATTGCGGCGTATGCTCATGCGGAAATGGCGCTGTCACGCCGTACTTGTTGGCCAGCGTCGGCGAGAAGCGATAATCGGCATAGCCGATCTCGTTCAACCACAGATCCTGTCGCGCACCATCGGCTTCCAGCAGGTCCGCCATCTTGTCGACCCAGGATTGGTGAACCGTCTCAGCCCGCTCCTCGAGCCACGATTCCGGATAACCGTGCATGGCGATCACGTCCACCAACTTCTCGACGTCGTACTTCTCGATCAGTTCCCGGAAGAACGGCGATGGCCCTTTGCTCATGCCGGCCAGAACGAGCGTCGCGTTCGGATCGGCCTTGCGAATGGCCGCCGCTGCAAGTCGAACCAGTTCCGCGAACCGCTCCGTCGAGCCCATCCAATACTCCTCGATGTCCGGTTCATTCCAGATCTCCCACGAGTGAATCCGGCCACGATAGCGCCGTGCGACCTGATACATCGTATCGGCGTAGAACTTCGGATCGGTTGGTGGACGTTTCCAGAATTGGTCAGGTGTGCCCGCCGCCCATTCGGGTGTGTACGCAACGTATGGAATCAGCTTGATGTTGGTACGCTCGGCTTCATCGACCAGCATGTCCCAGAACTTCCAGTTGTACTTGCCGCGCTGGTTCTCGATGGCGTTCCAGGTAAAGGAACACCGCAAGTACTTCGCCCCGACCTGCTGCGCCACCTGCATGTGCCTGCGCACACGCTCGCGCGAACTCGTGCCGTCGAAGTAGTCATCGGCGACAGCCGTGGGCATCCAGTAAAAGCCGCGAATGTCGGCTTCTCGGCTGCGGGAGTTCAACGCTGGGTTGACCTGCTGGGCAGCGCAAAGACTGGCCATCAGCACTGCGCCCGCGATCGCAAGACGGAACAACTTCATTCCTCCAGCGTAGCGATTGCGAGCGGGCCAATCTATAAGGTGTTCGATGGGCATTGCTGGCCAGCACTTCTTAACCCGCGTCGTTTTACCGACCGTTAAATGCTGCGATGGTTCGTGGAACGGCATTCCATTGACCTTGCATTTGACCGCATCCGGTTGAAGATCTAGCGCGCCCGCTTCATCAAAACCCCAAGTCACTTTTGAGGAGGTGTAACAATGTCGGGTCTCTATAAAGCTGCTCTGGGATTGGTGATTGTCGGTGCTCTGAACTGGCTTCTCGTAGGACTGTTTAACTGGAATCTCGTGGGAGCCATCTTCGGCGGCGACATGTCTGTGCTCAGCCGGATCATCTACACGGTGGTTGGTATCTGCGGCCTCATCTCCATCGGGATTCTGGCGCGGAACCTGGACGCGAAGCCGCATGCAGTGCATGGCGATCGGGAAGTCCGCAGGGTCGCTTAATTCTGACGAGAAGGAATGGAAGGCGGAGCAAATCGGCTCCGCCTTTTCTCATGCGTACAGTTGATAGAGCATCAGGTAGATGACTACGCCCGTGACGGACACATACAGCCAAACCGGATATGTCCAGCGTGCTATCGGGCGATGACGATCAAACCGGCCCTTCAAGCCGCGCGTCAGCGTCACCAGAACCATCGGTACGACGATGGCCGCAAGCACGGTATGTGTGAGCAGAATTGTGAAGTAAACGGTGCGAACCCATCCTTGTCCCGGGAAGTGTTTCGACCCAACTTCAGCGTGGTAGATCAGGTACGAAATCAGGAACAGCGTGGACGTGCAGAACGCCGCGATCATTACGGCGCGATGCGCCTTCTGCCGTCCGGTCTTAATCAGGTAAATGCCGATTCCGATCAGTACAGCAGCGGTGCCGTTCAGGACGGCATTCACCGCGGGCAGTTGCGTGTAGTCGATCATGTCAGGCTGCAGGTTTCGTCGTGCGGCGATTCGCAACGAAGAAGGCAATGGTGAACATTACCACGGTGAATCCGATCAGCACAGCCAGCGAAGTCGCGAGCGCGAAAACAGGCGTTGTCTGCGCAGGGAACAGCAGAGCGCGTAACGCGTCTGTCCCGTATGTCAAAGGGTTGATGTACATGAGCGCGCGAATCCACGTGGACGCGTGCGTCAGCGAGAACATCGCACCCGACAGGATCCATAACGGAATCAGGAACAGGTTGATGATGGCGTGAAAGGCCTGCGTGGAGTCCATCGGCCAGGCGATGATGAATCCCAGCGATGTCAGCGAGAACGCAATCAGGAAGATGACCAACACGCTCATCAACAAGCTGGCCAGAGAGAAGTGCACGCCGATGAATGGTGCGAGCACGAGAAACATCAGCCCCTGCAAAGCGGCCAGAGTTGTTCCGCCCAACACTTTTCCAAGTACGATCACAGATCGGCTCACCGGCGCCACCAACACCGAAAGCAGGAAGCCTTCGTTACGGTCTTCGATCACCGACATCATCGTGAAGATCGCCGTGAAGAGCACGATCATCGTCAGCGCGCCGGTGTAGAAGAACGTGAGGTAGCTTTGCCCAGAAGCGCCAGCACTGGCGCTGAACGAATTGCCGAAGCCCGAGCCGATGACGATCCAGAAAAGCAGTGGAGACGCGATTACGCCGGCCACGCGACTGCGGTTACGGTAGAAGCGGACAACTTCACGTTTCCACAGAGACATGGCCGGTGTGATTACGCCGGGACTCGAGGTAACCGAAGCAGTGCGCGGAAGTGTTTGAGTGCCGCTGGCCATTTACTTCTTCTTTCCCTTACCCTTCGCCGGAACAGATTCGGCGGCTTGATTCTCGGTCCAGAAGCGATGGCCGGTGCGGTGAATGAACACGTCTTCGAGGGTCGGTTTCGCGACGGTGATTGCATCAATGGAGCCGGGAAAAGCTTCGACGACATCGGTGACGAAGCGATGTCCCTGTTCGCGCTCCAGTCGAACCTTACCGTCGAGAACGGCGGCTTCAAGTCCGAAGTGCGAGCGAATCCTGGACGAGAGCCCTTCCGCATCGGCAGTCTCAAGCAGAATCACGTCGCCGCCGATCTCGCGCTTCAGTTCGGCTGGCGTGCCGAGTGCAACCAGATGTCCTTCACTCAGGATCGCCAAACGGTCACAGCGTTCGGCTTCTTCCATCAGGTGAGTGGTCACGATAATTGTGACACCGTCCTGATCGCGGAGCATCGCGAGATACTGCCATAGATCCTTGCGCGCGCCCGGATCGAGTCCGGTCGTTGGTTCGTCGAGCAGCAGAACCGCCGGACGATGCAGCAGTCCTTTCGCGAGTTCCAGTCGGCGCTGCATACCACCGGAAAATGTTTCCGCGAGGTCGTTGGCACGGTCGAGAAGGCCGACTCGAGTCAGTGTTTCGGTGACGCGGGCTTGCAATACCGCGCCACGCAAACCGTATAGGTGTCCAACGTGCCGGAGGTTTTCGGCGGCCGTGAGCTTTACGTCGATGCTGGGCGACTGGAAGACAACGCCGATCTGCTTGCGCAGTCCAGCGGGATCTTTCGCTGCGTCGAATCCCATGATCACGGCGCGACCGCCAGACGGCAGCATCAGCGTGGAAAGGATACGGAACATGGTCGTCTTGCCGCTGCCGTTCGGGCCAAGAAGACCGAATAACTCGGCAGGGAAGACCCGGAACGAGACGCCGTCAAGCGCTTTCCTCACGCCGTAGCTGTGGCGCAGGTCCTCGACGGAGATGACCGCTGTTGCGCTTGCTCCTTGCAAGAGGTCTGTGTCCGATAGATTCGTAGTAGTAGTCAAAGTTCCCGCTGAACTGGGTTTGTGAAGGATTCCTTCAATTCTAGCCGATCAAGGCAGGCACAACGCTCTTGTTACTTTATGTCTAACATCATGAGAGCCATAAGAATCGGCAGGTACAAAACTGTTGCCTGCAACAGTTGTCGTGCCGGCGCCTTGGATACAGGCGCGCTCGCCGGAAGCTTCTTCGAAGCCAGTCTCCAGCCAAAGTAAAGAAGTCCTAGCCCCAACAGAAACGCCCCGAACAAATAGATTCGCCCCGCCATCCCGATTGCTCCAGGCATCATGCTGACGGGAATAAGTGCGATCGAGTACAGAATTATTTCGCGCGCGGTAGCGCGTCCATCGGCGTAGACCACGGGAAGCATGCGTATATCCGCCCGCTCGTAGTCTTCCCGGTACAGCCACGCGATCGAATAAAAGTGCGGGAACTGCCACAGGAAGAGGATGGTGAACAGCAGCACCGCTTCCCAGTCAATACGGTTGCGAAACGCAGCCCAGCCGAGCAGCGGAGGCATTGCGCCGGGGAAAGCTCCGATGAAAGTGCAAATCGGCGATACGCGCTTCAAGGGCGTGTACACGCCCAAGTAAACGACGGACGTCGCAAACGTGAGCAGAGCAGCCAAGGCGTTTGTTGCGAGCCAAAGGTACAAGGTGCCGCCGAAGATCATCACGCCAGCCATGACGCTCGCGTGCATCAGGCTCATACGCTTCGCAGGCAGCGGACGCTGTGCGGTGCGCCGCATACGAGCATCGCCTTCGCGCTCGATCACTTCGTTGAAGGCAGCAGTTCCGGCAGAGACCAAACCGATTCCGAACAACGCATGAAACAAAGTCCACGAAAGTGAACTCATGCCCGACTTGTAAGCGCCGAAGTAGAAGCCAGTCCACGCGGTCATCACAATCAGGGTGGTTACGCGCAACTTGATCAGTTCGGCGTAATCGCGAAGGAGTGAAGCGAATCCAGAGCGTGGTATTGCCATTGGGACGCTGCTCATGCGGTCACCGCCTTCACGCCTTTCGAGACTCGTTCTTCACCCAACACCGGAACATGACGCCAAGCCTGGATGGCAAGTACAACAGCCGTTGCCAGGAGCAAGGCACCGACGGCTACGTGTGCCACGGTGGACCAAACCATGAATGGTTCGGGCTGAACTGCATCACGCCCCCAGACGATCTTGGTCAGGAACGAGATGAACCCGAGGCAAAGCTGAACCATGACGAGTCCAAGCATCATGACCGCAGGACGCTTCAGCGACTCAACCTGCGAGTAGTACGAGAGCACTCGTATCGACGTCCAGGTGAGCACAATGGCGACTACCGCTGCATTGAAGACGTGTGGTTCCCAACTCATGCCCTTGTGGCGGAACATGCCGCCGAGCGCCAACTGCACATAGAGGACAAGTACGGAAAGGAGCGTAAGGTTGATCAGCGACGGTTTGCGACGATCGACGGCGGTCCGCTCAACTTCACCGGTGTACTTACGGCCGGTGAGGAGCGCGATGGCAACAGATATACAGAAGAAGGTCTGACCGACAATGGCATGCGCGGTGGAAACCATCGGCGGGAGCAGATGCAACACTGTAACTCCGCCGAGGATGGCCTGCACGATGATGGTGGCGAACGCGCCTATTGCAAGACGCTTCATCCACTTACGACGGTCGACCATAAGCGTGAAGATGGTGATGCCGAGGGTCAGCAGGATGGTGAAGCCGGCCATCATGCGGTGTCCGTGCTCGTAGAGGACTCCGCCGACCATCCTGGGCATTCGGAATGTATGAAAACTGGTGGGCCAATCGGGGACGGCGAGGCCGGCATCGTTGCTGGTCACAAGGGCGCCTGCGATGATCAGCAGGAACGTCGCGAAAGATGTGAACAGCGCGTAATAATGATGCGCCTTGTTATACGGGGTGGTGAGCGACGAACGCAGAAGCCTGCTCCTCGTTATTCTTGCTGTTCCAGACCCGCCGGAACAACCGTTTAGTGTATCACTAAGACCTGTGATACCTGTCACTTAGATGAGGTTTGCTGCTGGTGGTTGCGGCCCAAAATGGGAATCTTCACTGCAACCTAGGTTCGACCCCGTGGGAATTCACAAAGGCGAAGTCGGCCGATTTCGTCTCTTTGGGCCCAATGGTGACCTTCATTTCCTGTTCGCCCATCTTCTCGTGGACGGCTGCGATGGTGTACTCGCCGGGCGGTAACCCCTTGATTTCAAACCTTCCATCCGGTCCTGTCACGGCAAACAAGGGATTGCTGACGACGTTCAGGTACATGCGCATCCAGGGATGCTGGTTGCACTTCACGGGGATCATGAGTTCGGGCTTATTGAACGTCTTCTGGATCGGCTGATCATTGGGAAGTTGCGATTCGTTCCACTGCTTGCTGGCCGTCGGCATCGGGTGAATGTTGTGAGTGGTTTGGTCGGCATTGATGATCTGGACTGGTTGACCGGCGACGATACCCATCACATGCGGGGTGTAACGGCAATTCTGCTGGGTGATCTTTGCGACCGTGGACACCGCGGGGAACGAACGGCCTTCCAGTCCCTTCTTCACGTAAATGAAGGCATTCGCCAGGGCACCATTGCTGACAACAAAAGACTCGTCAAAATTCGGCTTGTTGCCGCAGGCGGGATCCTGTGACATGTCGATTTGCTGAGCTTTGGGTAGCGTACCCGAGAACTTCACGTTTCCGGAGATGCTTCCCGCAGTTGCCGGGTCGATGGGTGTGAGCCCGGCTTGAGGCTGACTGGTGGCTGATGTTGATTCACTCTTTGAATTGCAGGCGCTGAGCGCCACGAGCAACAGTATCGAGCAGAAGAAGACTGTGATTCGCATTGCACATCGATTGTAATTCGCCTAACGCAGAACAGCGATGCCGGCGTATCCGACTACGGCGTCGCGATCTCCTGAGACGTCTCCGGAGGTTGCGTAGCGGATTAGCTCCGCCGAGGTTGAACCCAGCCTTTTGGCAGCTGTAAGCATTGCGATAGTGGGTCCGAAGCCGCACATTGTGACATTCTCTCGGAGCACGACGTCGTAAAGGCCCTTTGTGTCGAGAGCAAGGACGCGATCGATGGCCCGGCGGTCTTTTACGCGAGTGGTGGAGTCCGCTTCGTAGTGATTCATGTCGCTGGAGGCGATGATCATGACAGGTTCGGCGTTGCGCGAGAGCACGGTACCAATGGCGTCTCCGAGTTCGACGAGTTGTTCGTAGCGGCTGGTACCTACGGTGATCGGTACGAAGGAAAAGTTGGGGACCAAGGCCTGCAAGAAGGGAAGTTGGACTTCGAGCGCGTGCTCGTGACGCTGGGACTCAAGGTCTTCTGTCAACAATGGTGTCGCAGATTTGAGTTCGGCGGCGAGACGGGTGTCGATCTCGATTTCTCCCAACGGGGTGAGCCAACGCCCTTCGCTCATGATGGCGAGAGGGGCTCCATAGCCGGTGTGGTTGGGGCACATGATGATAAAGCGAGAGGGAAGGTTCAGGCGTCCATACACAGCACCAGCGACCTGCCCGGAGTACATGTATCCGGCGTGAGGAGCGACGCAGCCGATGGCGTTCAACTTGTTGCCGCTGACATTGGTGTAGGAACGAACAGCTCGGAGGAGAGTCTCCGCGCTTCCGGGATAGAACTGACCCGCGACGGCAGGCATACGAACATGGACGTTCATAGTCCTACTCCTGATGACAACATTATCCGACACCTGGTTAGGATGTGCGCGGGAATATGTTCAAGATGCGGCGGCGACGAGGCTCAAGCGGTTGAACAGCTTCGCCGCTTGCTCAAGGGTGATGGCCTCGGCGCGGACGTCTTCCTTCAGGCCAGCAGCTTTCATGGCGGCCTTCAGGTCCGGATAGTGCGACTTGAGGTTGTTAGCCAGAGTCTTGCGTTTTTGCCCGAATGAATGCTTCAGGAACTCGATGAATTCTTTTTCAGGGACGCCAAGTTGTTCGAATCGCGGGGCCGTCTCAAACCGCAGAACCATGGAATGGACTTTCGGCGGGGGATTGAAGGCGCCCGGCGGCAACGTGAGTATTTTTTCGACGTGGGTATAGAGTTGGGCAGTCGCGGAGAGGAGCCCGTAATCGCTGGTGCCGGGTTTCGCGAGAATGCGGTCGGCAACTTCCTTCTGCATCATGAGCACAAAGCGATCGAAATGCTTGTGACAGTCGAAGAGTTTTAGAAGAATATCGGAAGTGATGTAGTACGGGATATTGCCAACGACGCGGGCGGTTTTGACGGGACTTCCGGGCGTACGGTCGGTGAGGAGCCCGGGCTTGTGCCCAAGGAGTGTGGGGATCTCGATGCGAAGGAAGTCGCCTTCGACGACTTCAAGAGTCTCGAGGCGGCTGTACTTAAGGCGCATCTGGGCAGCGAGGACGTGGTCGAGTTCAATGACGATGAGTCGTCCGGCGCGCTTGAGCAGGAGTTCGGTAATGGCTCCGCGGCCGGGCCCGATCTCGATCACGGTTTCACCCGATATATCGCCGAGGGCTTCGACGATGGTTTCCGCGGCCTTGTGATCGGCAAGGAAGTGCTGGCCGAGTTTCGGCTTGCGAGATTTCATGCCGCTGCTCTCTGCATGTTTGCTGCTGACCTTCACAGATATTGTAGAGGCATTGACCCTTGTTTCCTTCGGCATTTAGACTCCCTTTGCCCATTCGGATTGCGGCGAACTGCGTGATCTGAGTGGAGGTCTGTTGTCGGTATCAAGAGAGGAAATCCCTCGATGCACATCGTATTTGCGGCATCCGAGTGTGTTCCTTTCGCAAAGACTGGCGGCCTGGCGGACGTAGTCGGCGCCCTGCCGCCGGAACTAGCGAAACTCGGCCACCAAGTAACGGTCTTCTTACCTCGTTATAAACAGACAAAAATTCCCACCGATGCGAAAACTGTAATCCCCAGCCTGACAGTTCCTTTTGACGACAAATACCGGTTCTGCTCGGTGATCGACGGCGGGACCCACTCTCACGTGCAATTCTACTTTATCGAGTACGCGCCGTTCTTCGATCGCGAGGCGCTTTATGGGACGTCGCTGGGAGACTACCGCGACAATGCTGAACGATTTGCACTGTACTGCCGGGCGGTTCTGGAAGCATGCAAGATCCTGGGAGTGCCCGATATCTTCCACTGCCACGACTGGCAGAGCGCGCTGATTCCGGCATTGCTGCGCAGCATTTACGAAGAAGATCCGGTGCTGGAGAAGGCGTCTACGGTATTCACGATCCACAACATCGGATACCAAGGTGTGTTTCCGGCGGACACGCTTCCGCTGCTGATGCTTCCGTGGGACTTATTCACGATCGGGAAACTGGAGTTCTACGGAAAAGTGAACCTGTTGAAAGGGGCGATCGTCTTCGCCGATTACGTGACGACGGTGAGCAGGAAATATGCGGCGGAGATTCAGACCTCGGAGTTTGGGTTCGGATTGGAAGGCGTGTTGAAGGCGAGATCGGCGACGCTGAGCGGGATTCTGAATGGTGTCGACTACGGAGAGTGGAATCCGGAGACGGACAAGTTCATTGCGGTGAACTACTCACACGATGATGTCCGCGGAAAGCTGCAATGCAAGAAGGACCTGCTGGCGCAATTCGGCGTGACTCAGTTTGATCCGAAGGTGCCGGTGATCGGAATCGTGTCGCGGTTCGCATCGCAGAAGGGGTTTGACCTGATTTCGCAGGCTGCAGACAGACTTGCTGCGGAAGAGATGATCGTGACGGTGCTGGGCAGCGGCGATAAAGATTACGAAGACCTGCTGCGACGATTGAACCGGATGTTTCCGCAGAAGATTGCGGTGAAAGTAGCTTACGACAACAAGCTTGCCCACAAGATCGAAGCTGGCGCAGACATGTTCCTGATGCCGTCTCGATATGAGCCGTGCGGGTTGAACCAGATCTACAGCATGCGATATGGAACGGTGCCGATTGTGCGGGCGACCGGTGGCCTGGACGACACGGTGGAAGCATGGGATCCGCGAACGGGTAAGGGAACGGGTTTCAAGTTCAGCGAATATACCGGCGACGCGATGATGACCGCCGTACACAATGCGGTGCTGGCATTCAAAGACCAGGCGAACTGGAAGAAGTTGATGCTGAACGGGATGACGAAAGAGTTTTCCTGGGGTCAGTCAGCACGAGAGTACGTAAAGGTTTACGACAAGGTGCTTCAACTACATACGGCTTTGCAGAGTTAGTTTGAAAAGTAGAATGGGACCGCCCTAGCGGTCCCGATCAATGCCGTCATCGGCCTAAGCGTTGGCCGAGATCGTGTCTTCCAGGCGCTCGTAGCTCTCAAGCACGGCGGCTACTCCGAACCGATTTCCGACTTCGGTCTTTTCCACACGAAGCACGCGCGCCTTGCAACGAACCCATGTGTCTTCCGCGGGAGAGGGTCCGGGCATCGGAAATACGAGTTCAAGGTCCGAGCCTTCCGCCACGCGGTTGCTCAGGTACATGAATACTCCACGCGCACTGACGTCGCGCGTCTGAGCTTCCAGATCCTGCACCGAGCCGTCGTGGTTCTTTACATTGACAGAAACCTTGGCGGGAATCCGTTTGTCACGCCGATGGTCTTCTTTTGGGTTGCTACCCATTCAATCTCCGCGTCGCAGAGGTGCTGTGATGCAATTCGAAAGCTTATGCGACTCAGTACCGTTTTACAACGACGGAAGGACAAAATTTGGCCCTAGAGATGGGTGCGACTCTGGCGGGAAAAGTAGGAATAAACAGGGATTCCAGCCAGAATTACCGCGGTTGCTACCAGGGAATTCACCAGTTTGGCCTGGAACGTGTAAACGAGTACGACGGCGGCGGCCAAGATAAAGAGGGCCGGAACAACGGGATAACCCCAGGTCTTGTAGGGGCGAGGAGCATCGGGGTTACGTTTGCGGAAGATGAAGATCGAACTGGCGGCTAAAAGGTAGAACAACCATTCCGGGTACAACGCGAGCGAGAACAACTGCTGGAAATTGCCCCCGAGAACGACGAGCAAACTGGCGAGCACGGCTTGAACGATGACGGAGTTGGAGGGCGTCCGAAAACGGGGATGGACTTTCGCAAGGAAGTGGAAGAAGTAGCCGTCGCGGGAGAGAGCGAACGGAATTCGGGCGCCCGTCATGCTGCTTCCGTTCAAGGTCACGAGCATTGAGAGAGCCATGCCGGCGGAGACGAGACCCGCGCCGAACGAACCCCAGGCAATCGCCATGGCTTCCGATGCAGGCCGGGGCGAGGCGGCGATCGCATTGGCGGGCATGACGAACTGAACAGCGGCGTTCACGCCCATATAAAGAAGTCCCACAATAGCGACCCCAGCGATGAGGGCGATGGGCAGGCTGCGTTGCGGCTCCTTGATTTCGCTGGAAACGTTGGTGACGAGGTTCCATCCGTCGTAGGCCCAGAGCGCGGCGATGAGCGCAGTCATGAAGCCGCCGAATCCGCCGAGGGCGGCACCATAGCGGGTGCCGAGGTTCGCCCACGCACCTTGGGAGTAAGTGAATCCGCCGACGATGATGCTGGCGATCATGACAACTTTCAGGATGGTGAAGAAAAGCTGGAACTCGCCAGCCTTCTTTACGCCAATGTAGTTCAGAATCGCGATCGCTGTGATAGCGCCAACAGCGACGAGATGTCCGAAGGTGACCTGAATGGGTGCGGTGATGATCGGGTTCGGCAGAAAGGAGAGCGGAGCGAAGGTCCCAATGATACGCACGAAACCAGTGACGATGGTTGCCAACGAGGCAGGCTTGGCGATCAGGAAGTAGGTCCAGCCGTAGAGAAAGCCGCCGAGCGGGCCGATGCCGTCGCGAACATATACGTATTCGCCACCGGCTTCGGGCTTCATGGCACCGAGTTCGGCGTAGGTGAGGGCACCGAAGAAGGAAAGAAGTCCGCCGACGATCCAGGCGAGATAGACCAGCCCGGAGGAGCCGACGGCCTGCATCATTTCCGACGGGACGAGAAAGATGCCACTGCCGATGATGGTGCCGACGACAATGGCCGTGGCATGGCTGACTTTCAAGTCGCGCGCCAGATCAAGAGCGCGTGTGCTGGCTTCAGGCGCCGGCCTGTGCATCCTTCCTATCCTCACCCGTAAAAAGACTCACCACAAGACCTACGGTGAACGTTACCACCGATCCGATCATCACGTACCAGGTAAACGGAATCGTGGTGAATTGCCAGATGTAGAGGTTCAGCATGAATCCGACGAACAGTCCGACCATGGCTCCGCGTTCGTTGGCGCGCTTGGTGAGAACGCCGAGGAGAAAGACCCCGAGCAGTGCACCGTAGGCGACAGAGGCAATGGCCAGGCCGACTTCCACGACGACCTTGATGTTGCGAGACATGATGGCGAGGGCGAACAGGATCAGCGCCCAGATGACGGTGGATACCCGCGAGAGCTTCATGCGTTTCGCTTCACTGGTTTCCGGGTGCCGGCGAACGTAGAAATCGACGATGGAACTCGATGACAAGGAGTTGAGTGCGGCGCTTAGATTGGACATGGCCGCGGCAAGAATCGCCGCGATGAGAATGCCGGAAATTCCATGTGGCATGTGCTGCACGATGAAAGTGGGGAATATCTCGTCGAAGGATGCGAACTTCTGACCGGACGCTGCAGTGTTGTAGTAAGCGAAGAGCAGGATTCCGACGAGGAGGAAGAACGTGAACTGCATCAGTACGGCGAAGCCGCTGGAAATAAGAGCGACTTTGGACTGGCGCTCGGTACGGGCGGCGAGCAAGCGCTGCACGATGAGCTGATCGGTGCCATGGCTGGCGGTGGTGAGGAAGGCGCCGCCGATCACACCGGCCCAGAACGTGTAGACCTTGAAGAAGTCAGGACTGAAGTCGAAGATGCGGAACTTGTTTCCGGCGCCGGCGAGGGTGGTTACAGTTCCCCATCCACCTGGGACGAGGTGCAACAGTGTCACGAATCCGACGATCGTGCCGCCGACGTAAATGAACATCTGAACGACATCGGTCCAGATGACGGCCGTCATGCCGCCTTCGAAGGTGTAGATAAGCGTGAGCAGCGTGACGATTCCGATGGCGATGACATCGCGAGTGAAATCGTCGAATCCGCCGAGTAGGCCTCCGAGAGTAATGCGGACGACGATGGCGACGGCGAAGATGCGAACGCCTTCCGCGGCAGCACGGGTGATCAGGAACAAAGAGGCGGTGAGGGAGCGCAGACGGCCGCCGAAACGGCGTTCCATCAACTGATAGGCGGTGAAGAGTTCGCCACGGAAGTAGTGAGGAATCAGCAGCACGCTGATAATGACGCGGCCCACCACGTATCCCATAACGACTTGCAGGAAGGTGAGGTCGCCGCGATAGGCGACACCGGGGATACTGATGATGGTGAGGGTGCTGGTTTCCGCGGCAACAATAGATAACGAGATCGCCCACCAGGGAATATTGCGGTCGGCAAGGAAGTAATCCTTGAGGGACCGATCCTTCTTGCGGAACTTCAGTCCAAAGAGCGTGATGCCGACTAGATAGGCGGCAATGATAGTGAGATCAAGCGCATTTAAGCCCATGTCAGTTTGCAGGGCAGGGTAGCCCATTCGGCAGGTGGGTGTCTAGGAAACCGGCAAGCGGATGAAGGTAATCACCCGGCGTACATCGGTCGCCGACCCTATGTGGTAACAGCCTTCCTTGTGATAGAACTACGCTACGATGCCCCTTTATCTCGGGATTGACGGCGGAGGCACAAAAACGACTTGTGCCATCGGGGACGACGCATCTGTGTATGCGGTCGCGAACTCATCTGGCAGCAACATCATTCGGCTCGGCGAAGACAAAGCGCGTGACGCATTGCAATCGGTGATCATGGAAGCCTGCGATGTGGCGGGAGTTGACCCGCGCGAAATTACGACGGCTTGCGTCGGTGCAGCGGGAGCAGCGAACCCACAGGTCAACGCGAAGATTACGCAGATTGTCCGGCAGCTTCTGCCAAAAGCAGATGTGGTGGTAGTGGGTGACATGGTGATCGCCATGGAAGCGACGCTGCACTCGCAACCGGGAGTGATTGCGATCGCGGGGACTGGGTCAATCGCGTACGGACGCAACGCTCAGGGCGACACGGCGCGCGCAGGCGGTTGGGGTCATGCGATTTCAGACGAAGGCTCGGGACAGTGGATAGGGCGAACAGCTATTGCTGAAGTGATGCATGCGTGCGACGCAGGCCGCGAAACGGTGCTGTTGGAGCGCGTACTAAACACATGGAACCTGGGCACGCGAGATGACCTTATTCGTCATGTGAATGGGACGAAGCCACCGAGTTTCGCAGAGCTGTTCCCGGTGGTTCAGAAATCCGCCGACGACAAGGACGAGGTGGCGGTTGACGTACTTTCTCGCGCGGGAAAGGAATTGGCGAAGCTGGCTTTGATCGTGGTCCGTAGGCTTTGGAAGCCGGAAGAGCTTGTGCGGATTGGAGTGGCCGGTGGGATCTTCGCCCATTCGTCGCAGGTACGAAGAGCTTTTTACAACACGATTCGGCGTGGATGGGAGCGAACGTCGGTCTGCTTCAAGATCGTTGATCCGGTGATCGGGGCACTTTGGCTGGCACGCAAGCAGGTGCCTGCTGCCGGAGCGAAGAAATGAATCCAGGGACTCAGCGCGCGCCAGACTCCAATTTCGCGCTGATCGAGCGGTTGCTGCACAGCCACTCGGAGGATGATCTTCGCGCTGTCGCCTCGAATCCGCACCTGACAGAGGACCTTGCGAAGGCATTTCTCGCCCGTCGTGATCTGCCCGGTACGGCGTTGCAGGACCTTTCCAAGAATGCGAACGCCATGAAGAACCGGGCTGTGATCGTGGGCATCGTGTCGCATCCGCGAACGCCAAGATTCGTGTCGCTGCCAGTGGCGCGGCATCTGTTTCCGTTCGAACTTATGACGGTGGCCATGCAACCGGCGGTTCCCGCCGATGTGAAAATGGCGATCGAACATATCCTGGTGGACAAGGTGGAACAGCTTTCGCTCGGAGAACGGATCACGCTTGCGAAGCGCGGTCCAACGCGGGTGGCAGAGGCGCTTCTCCGGGACAAGGAATTACGGGTTGTTGAGACGGCCCTGCTGAATCCATACCTGGTTGAGGCGTGCATCATTCGCACACTGATGCAAGATGAGATCGACATACGGTTCGTGGAGATGATCGCAAGGCATCCGAAGTGGAGTTTACGAACCGACGTGAGATGCGCATTGCTGCGGAACGCAAACACTCCGATGGCGGTAGCGCTACAACTGGCACACACGTTGCCTGCGGATGTTGCGCGGGACGCGCTCTTCCATTCGAACCTGCCGCAGAGCGTAAAGACTTACCTGATGGCGGAAATTCAACACCGCGCGCGTTAATCTGCGGCTACTTCCGCTCCGAAACAAGCTGGGTACTTCCGCTCATGAGGCTTCTTCTCTTTATAAGAGCGAGCCAGTTCCATGTAGATGCCCAAGTCGCGATCAAGGTCGGACTGAGTGCCGTCGAAGTAGAAATTGCGGATCGGGATGCCGCCGTAGTCCTTGCTCAGCTTGGGATATATGGCTTCGCTCACGATGCCGTTCATGCAGGTAAAGGGGCTGATGTCGACGATGCCATCGGCGCCGTTTTTGGCCAGCCACGCGGCTTTTCCGACGCTCAACACCATCTCTCCAAGTGCGCCGTTGGCGGGAAGATAGGGCCAGGCGAGTTCAAGGACTTCAGCAATGGGTGGCTCTTCGTACCCGATGAAATCTTCGTGAAAAGGTTTTGCGAGTGTGTGCTCATCTGAGTGCTGCACGTACGCGCGGATCTTTTCCTTGAGCATGCTGAGGGACATTCCGCGACCGACCATGATGAGCTTCCGGCTGACTTCGTTGTTGGTGTAAGAGATCCACTCGGCGATGTCGCTGAGCCGGGCTTCGGCGCCGTAACCTTCCAGTTTGCGGACGAGGTCGTCGTTGCTGAAATTGTTCAGGCGACAGAAGATCTCGCCGACGACGCCAATCAGTACGCCATCCGTTGTGTAGTGGGCGGGAACCTTACGGAAACGGTCGCTGGCGCGCTCCATGCCTTGGACCAGTTGTTTCATGGCGCAACCGGTGTCTCCACACATGCCCTCGATCACGTGGGACATGTCCTCGATGGAGTCCCAAAAGGCCTTATCGGCTGCGCCGGGCGTGGTCTCGTACGGACGTGTCTTCAGCAAGGCCTTGCGGAAGATATCGGCAATGACAAGGGCGCGGAAGGCAGCGCGAACGAAATCACCGCCGAAGTCGCCGAAACCGGCATAGCCGTTCTGGCTAGTTGGCGAGAGTACCTGGACGGTGTCGTGTCCCGATTGTTGCAGGATCTTACGGAGGTAAGGAGCGTACTGCCCAAAACGGCATGGACCCTGAGCGGTCGCCATGAATAAGACCGTTTTGGAAGGATCGACCCCGGGCCGTTCGAGAATGCGGGCGAAGTCTCCCACGGTGATCTTCGCCGGATAACATTCATCACCATTGGTGTACTTGCCGCCCAGTTCGAGCGTGCGCTCGGTGGAAGGCGGCGTTGGATGAGCGTCGATTCCGAGCCAACGGAAAACGGCACTGAACAACTCGACGCTGCCTTCGGCCATGGCAGGTACGTAAACGGTCTTTCCGGCGAGCTGATGGTCGGCGCTTATCCGGCGACTGCTGTGGCTGTGGCGGATGGGCATCGTAAGAATCCTTTGCTATCGAGATATGCTTCGCAACGGGTGATGAACCCGGCATCGTTGGCGTGTCCGTCGAATTGCAGGATGAGGCCAGGTTTACCGGCGGCATCGTCGACGAAGGACTTGATGTAGGAATCGGGGCCGCATTTGAAGTTCGAAATGAACACAAGATGCAGGTTCGGGTTGCGACGCGCGATATTCGCGGCAGCGAGAATCCTGCGGCCGGAATTCCAATACATGTTGTCGTTGTATTCCGAAATATCCTCATCTTCCAACGGGAGGAAGTCGAGCGGTACAACGTTGACGCCGTATTGGGTCCGCAACTTGCGGGGGATGTCGCAGTTCACGCTTCGGTCGTAGATGTTGTAAGGGCGGCCAATGAGGATCAGAGCAGGTTCGTCGCTGTTATTGAGAAGCTGCAGTGCTTCGGCGCCTTTCCACAAGAGCGACTGGGCGAATTGTTTTTGGGCTGCGTAGGCAGAATCTACCGCGCGGTCGCTAACGCGCTTGCTGATTCCCAAGGCTTCCTTCGCATAATGCCCGAGTTCCTTCTTTACGTGCTCGACGCCGAGTTTGAAATGGACCGTCGGCGCAAGGACGCGGTCAGCGTAAGCTTCCATCTGTGAAGTGGAGCGGACTACGAACGGGAGCGTCTGGTTCCACGGACAGAGGAAGGATTCGCTGCCGTCGTTCGGCGACTCCTGATTGACCGTGTTCGGGAGGAAGATGTAGTCGGTACCATTGTCGACCAGATATTGAACGTGCCCGTGCGCCACCTTAACGGGAAAACAAGGCTGTGCCACAGCCATCTCGTCGCCCACGGCCGATATCTTGCGATCGGTTTGCGGCGACGTGACCACGTCGAATCCGAGTTCCTGTAAGTAAGCGCACCAGAAGGGGAAGCGGTCGAAGTAGAACATGGTGCGCGGGATACCGATTGTCTTGCCGCCGCGAGGCGGACGCAGTACTTCCTCGAGGGCCTTATCGCGGAACTCGACCAGATCTTCGATGACGGGGATTCGATCGGTTCGGGCGCGTTTACGGAACTTGTCGGAACACTTGTCGCCCCAGTAGCTCTTGTTGCCTTCGATCTTGAATTCCTTGATGTCGCAGAAGTTCGAGCAGGCCTGGCAGACGAACTCGCGGGTAGTGAAGTCCACGCGTTCAAGGTCGTAACCGCGGAACTTGCTGGGCTGGCTCGAGCTCGCCATCTTATCGCGGGCGATAAGGGCCATGCCGATGGCGCCAATTACGCCGTTGTGCGGCGGGACGATGATCTTCTTATCAAGAATTTGAGAGAAAGCAGCGGCGACAGCATCGTTGTATGCGGTTCCGCCCTGGAAGAAGATGACATCGCCGATCTTTCTTCCGCGGACGACCCGGTTGAGGTAATTCAACACGACTGAATACGCCAGCCCGGCGGCGAGATCGCCTACTTCCGCGCCCTTGAGCAACAGGCTGGTGACGTCGCGCTCCATAAACACGGTGCAGCGTTCGCCCAGGCGGGCAGGATTCTTCGAATCAAGTGCCAGCTGAGCGAATTCGCCCTTGATGGAGATGCCCAGCTTTTCTGCCTGCTCTTCGAGGAAGGATCCGGTTCCGGCGGCACAGGCTTCATTCATGGTGAAGTCGACGACTACACCCTTGTCGAGGCGAATGAACTTGGAATCCTGTCCGCCGATTTCGAAGATGGTGTCGACGGGCTTCATGCCAAGGATATGACAGACGTGGGTGGAGCCGGTCTTATGGGCGGTAATTTCGTCGTTGACGGTGTCGGCACCGATGAGTTCGCCGATCAGTTCACGTCCGGAGCCGGTGGTCCCAACGCCGCGAATGTCGAGGCGGTCGGCTATGAGTTCCTCGATTTCCTGAAGACCCTTTTGAACGACCTCGATGGGACGTCCCTGCGTGCGTAGATAGATTTCGTGGAGAAGATTACCGTGCTGATCGATGACGACCAGGTTGGTACTGACGGAGCCGATGTCAATTCCCAGATAAGCAGGGACCCTAGTGCCGGCGGGCGGCAGCGGCGGATCTTTCACGTGATCGCGGAGCATGACGACCTTCTCCATGGAGAGCGGGTCACTGCACGCGAAGTTCTGCTTGCCCGTGTGCTGCTTCAGTTGGTGAATGCGCTTGAAAGTGCGCTTGCGCCATTCCTCGGATTCGAACATGGCGGCGCCGAGAGCACCCATCCAAGCGTGAAATTGCGGGACGAGAAAGTCGCCATCATTAAGCTTGAATGCCTCCTGCATGGCTTTCTTGACCGCCTCGTTTTGCGCAACGCCACCGATGAAAGCGACGGGTGTGGTGACGGCACGTCCCTTCACGATGGCGGACTTGAAGTTACGCGCGACGGCGTCGCAGAGGCCACGAAGGATCTGGTCCGTGGTGTAGCCCTTCTGCTGGGCGTGAATCATGTCAGACTTGGCGAAGACGGAGCAGCGACCGGCGACGCGAGCGGCGCAGGAGGCTCCGCAAGCGACAGGACCAACTTCGTCGACCTTATAAAGTAGGCGAGTGGCCTGCTGATCGATGAAGGAGCCGGTACCCGCAGCGCAGTCACCACTGGAGGAGTAGTCGGTGATTCCGAGATAACGCGACTTGTTGGTGGGCTCGAGGCGGATGTACTTCGACGATTCGCCTCCCATTTCGAAGACAGTCCGTACTTCGGGATAAAACGTGCGGACACCCTTAGCAACGGCGCGAAACTCGTTCTCGAAATAGATGCCGAGGATTTTGGCGATCAACTGGCTGCCGGATCCGGTGACACGAATGCCTTCCACGGTCTCTTCGGGAACGTGCTCATACAGTTCGCGAAGGAGGTCGAAGGTGGACTGAATCGGACTCCCCTGGATGCGACGGTATTTCGAGAGCACCAGTGGCCGTTCAGAGAAATCGGTGTTGGCGGGAAATGCAGCAGGGAAGAATTCTTTGTTTGCCTGGGTGAGCCGGCGAATGGCGGGCACATCTTCAGGCGTTCCCATGGCCGCCAGTTTCAAACTGACAGCTCCTATGTCTAATCCGATATTAATGCTCATAAGGGCTCAACCGGATTTAAGAGACATATGTCTTAGGGGTCTGTGACATAGAGCACGAGCGGGTGTGAGCACGTTATCGACGTCGTGAAGGGAAGCAATTGAACGGCATAGAACCAACATTCATTGGTGTAAAACGGCTGGTGAATGGGGACACCGAGCGGATGGTGCGAAGGAAAAAATATTTGCGGAAATCGCTGTTGTGGTGCCGTAAAGGACGCATGAGACGCGGGGAAGCGCTTGCGAATTGATGGCACTCCAGATGGCAAACGAGCCGCAAAAGCAATCGGCGAGAGTAGTTATCAGTCAAACGATTTGCCTTCCATGAAAGTGAAGGTACCAACGTAAATATCTGCATCCCTTGCGTTTAGCGATACGATTTCAGCAACGGACTTCAGGGGGAGATTTGCGAAACCAGATTCTTCGATATTCCATGGCGAACATGCTTGTGTTGTCGATGCTGAGCTATTGCTCCGCGTCGACGGTAGGCATGCTTTACGTAAAGGGAGATGTGCAGGTCGACGGCATAGCCGTGAAGGATTCCCTGGCGGTTACCGCTGGATCGGTGATTAAGGTAGCGGACAACGGGACGGCGAATCTGAAAATAAACTCCACCTCTATTTATGCGGTTAAGAATACGAGTTTTCGTTACAGCAATCCCTTCGAACTTGTGCTGGATAGTGGCGGGTTATTCGTGAACACGGATGAGCAGGTGCAGACGAACCTGGGTAACTGCGGTTCGGTGGCTCCGGTAAACGTCGGTTCAGCGGGCAAGTTCACGAAATACGAGATACAGGTGGAGGGCAGCAAGGGTTATGTGTACGCCCGTGAACTGCCGGTGACGGTGAAAGCCGGAGGCAAGGTGATCGAGCTACAGAGTGGGACGGTGGCGGTCATAGAAGGGTTTGGCAATCCGAATTGCACCGCAATGTATTACGATTCGATGGAAAAGCTTCCTGAGTCGGCCAAGGCAATTTTGATTGGTTCCTACACAGCGGCGATCGTCTTCGCGGCTTATCCCTACGATCAGGCGATCAGCGCCTCGAAGCCCTAGTTATTCCTTCTAAAATGAGTTTTTCGCCTGCACCGAAAAGGCGGCAGGTGGAACTATGTCCGGTGTTTTCACGTACTTTCTAGCAGGCACTCGTTAATAATTCTCCGTTTCGAGAGTCATCGTTATGAAAGCTGAACCCGGAGGTCGAATGGCGGCCGCCTGCGACTCAATTACGACTACCCAAGCGTCCATGATGCTCGAGCAACTGTTCTGGAACCATCACAAACGCGTGCTGCGTGCCGCTTACCGGATCACCGGTAACATGGCCGATGCCGAAGATGTGGTGCAGTCGGTATTCATCCGGCTAGCCAGCGCAGGGCAGGACCAGATCGAAAACGCAGAGAGCTATCTGTATCGCGCAGCGATCAACGGAGCGCTGGATGTAATCCGGCGGCGCAAGGGCGAGATGGAGTTGGAATCGGCGTCGGAGTTGGCGTCGGTTTCGCCGCACTTTTCTCCGGAACGTCAACTGAATAGGCAAGAACTGCAGTCCTGGCTGAGGAAGGCATTGGCTGGGCTGAGTCCAGTGGCGGCGGAGATGTTTGTTCTCCGGTTCATTGAAGAGAAGGACAACGGTGAGATTGCCCGCATTGTAGGGACGTCGCGGGCGGTCGTTGCCGTAAGGCTGCACCAAGTCCGGGCGAAGCTGAAGAAAGACTTTCAGCGTTTCATGCGAGGCGAACGATGAACGGGACTAATAAAGATAGGCAAGATCTGGATGCGGCGATCAACGCGATGCGGAACGATCAGCCGACTGATGAGCAAGTAAACAGCGCCACAGGCCGCCTGTGGCAGAAGATGCAGTCGGCGGAGGTTGAAGCGCCGGAGATTATCCATGGCTGCGAGGACGTGGTGCGCTTGCTTCCGGCGTACGCGAACCGAGCGCTTTCCGGGCAGCGCATGCTGCTGGTGGAAGCACATCTTCGCGATTGCGTTTCCTGCAGGCGGAAAGCCGAAGGCCGCGAGAGCGCGCAGGTGCTGAAGTGGGCTCCGGTGGAGTCTGCTAAAACGTCGGCGGCATGGCCACGCTGGGCACTGGCTGCGGCAGTAGTGATCTTCGCGGTGCTAGGTTTCTACGTCAACAACGCGTACTTCGCAGTGCCCGCAGGAGCGCGCGGCACGTTGCAGTCACTTGAAGGAACAGCATTCCTGGTGACCCCGAACGGAGATCGCGTTGTAACGGCGGGGCAGGTGCTGAATGAGGGTGACGTTCTGCGGACGGCTTCGGATTCCCACGCGTATGTGAGATTGAGCGATGGGTCGCTGGTGGAAGTCCGGGAGCGGAGCGAATTGGCGGTGAAGGCGCGTGGAAGGGACACGACGATTGCACTCGATCGTGGGGCCGTGATCATCCAAGCGGCAAAGCGAGACTCGGGACACTTGTATGTAAAGACGCCCGATTCTCGTGTAGCTGTCACCGGCACTGTGTTTTCCGTGAATGCCGGCGTGAAGGGAACCCGTGT
Organism: Terriglobales bacterium; assembly: GCA_035561515.1. Lineage (NCBI taxonomy): Bacteria > Pseudomonadati > Acidobacteriota > Terriglobia > Terriglobales > Terriglobales bacterium. The sequence goes on from DATMXP010000018.1 coordinate 147,393, forward strand.
GTTCGTGGTTGAAGGCGCCGTTGAAGTGCAACATGGTGGGAGTGACGATTTGTTGCACGCGGGTGATCAGGTCGCTACGGGCGAGAACATGGCCAATGTTTCCGCGGCTTCGGAACTCGCCTGGAGCAAGGATCTCTCGAAGCACCTGGAACTGCTGGCGCAATTTAAGCAGCTCGAGAAGAAACTCGAACAGGTAACTCTGCCAGCTCCCCGATACGAAAGTCGATTGCTGGGGAGAATGCCAGCCGATGCGGTGATCTATGCAAGTCTTCCTAATGCCGGACAGGCGCTGGAAGACGCGAACAGAATCTTCCAGGACCAGATCGAGCAGAGCGCGGCGCTTCGTGAGTGGTTTACTCACGGCGATGCGCACGCGGCGGCGAAGATGAACGAAACCATCGCGAAGATTCGGGCCTTGAGCGACTATCTGGGGAACGAAGTGGTGGTGGTCGGTTTCGGTGGGCCGGAATCGGGTATGGCAATCGTGGCTGAAGTGGAGCGCCCGGGCTTGCGTGAATTCCTGCAATCACAGTTCAAAAGCTCCGACGGCCAACCTGACATGCTTGTGATCGACGAGGCGCAGCTTGGGACGGTACCTGCGGGCTATCGAGGACTGATTGCATTGATCCGGCAGAACGAGGTTGTGTTCTCCGGCAATCACGGCAATGCCCTGGCGAAAGTGAATGCGCAGTTGAATTCAAGTGCAGCGGGACTGGACAAGACCGCATTCGGGCAACGGTTACTGGAAGCTTACAACCGTGGCGCGGGGTTCGTATTCGCAGCCGACCTGAAGACGCTGATCGCCGAGAAGAAAGCCCGGCACGTGAAGCAGGGGCGGCCACAGGTGGCGATGGCGAGAACCGGGCTCGAAAATATGCGTTACCTGGTGCTTGAACACCGCGAACTGAACCAAGTTCCCGAGAACCGTATGGTGCTGGACTTTGCAGGCCAGCGTTATGGAGTTCCTTCGTGGCTCGCAGCGCCGGCACCGATGGGGTCACTTGAGTTCGTCTCGCGGAATGCTTCGGTCGCGATCGCATTGCTGGCGAAAGATCCGCAAGCGATTATGACGGATATCTTCAGCATGGGTGGCAATCCGGCGAAACAGCAGGCGCACCTCGCTGAGGCGGAGTCCAAACTCAGGCTGCGTATTCGGGAAGACCTGGCCGCACACTTCGGCGGTGATATTGTGTTCGCGCTGGATGGGCCGGTGCTTCCGATGCCATCCTGGAAGCTGGTTATCGAAGTTCATGATGCCGCCAGACTGCAGGCTTCGCTGGAAACGCTGGTGGGTAGCTTCAACCAGGAGGCACAACAGCATGGGAAGCCGGGGCTGGACCTGAAGGCTGAAGATGTGAACGGCCAAAGGTACTACACTCTGCAGCCGAGGAGCACGAAAGCCAAGCCCTTCTACTACACCTACAGTGCTGGATACATGATTGCGGGTCCGGATCGCGCGACCGTGATGAATACCCTGCGAGTTCGTGCAACCGGGGATTCTTTGGCGAGATCAGGCGAGTTCAAGGCGCTGTTGCCGAAGGACGAAAACGCCAACTATTCCGTGATTGCGTACCAGAACCTGGCTCCGATTTTGCAGCCGCTGACGTCGGTGGTTAACGGCCAGCAAGCTAAGGTGTTACAGGAATTGGCAGCCGATTCACGGCCGAGCGTAATCTGCGGATGGGGAAGAGAGAATCAGATCGAGGCCATTACGAACAGCCGGTTCATCGGCTTTGACTGGCTGGCTCTCACTTCCTTGTTTTCCAAAGGAACAACTAACAGGCAAACTCCGTAAATATATACATGGCGGTCATTGAATTAAACGGGTTGGAAGTTCGGCTTGGGGGCCGGGTGGTTCTGGACGCGCTGCATGGTGAGCTAGCGGGACGCGCCATAGGACTGCTCGGCCCTAACGGATCTGGCAAGTCCACCCTGATCAACACCCTGCTAGGATTCCATGCGCCGTCTGCCGGGACGGCACGAGTCTTTGAGCACGATATCCGAGCCGAAAGCCGAAAGATCCGATCGCTCGTGGGCTACATGGCCGAGAACGATTCGTTCATCGGCAACATGAGCGGCATCCACTTCGTGCGATACATGGCTGAACTTGCGGGAATTCCGGCGGAGCATGCGCTGGAGCGCGCGCACGAAGCGATGTTCTACGTGGGACTCGGCGAAGTGCGATACCGGCTGATTAACACCTATTCTCTGGGCATGAAGCAACTGGTGAAACTGGCCCAGGCGCTGGTGCATGGTCCGCGACTGCTCATCCTGGATGAGCCGACGAACGGGCTGGATCCGGTGGCTCGGCAGAGAATGATCCAATTGATCCGCGAAGTACGGGACAGTGGACATACAAGCCTGCTGATTTCTTCGCACCTGCTGCGAGATGTGGACGAGACCTGCGATGAGGTACTCATCCTGAAGACCGGGCGAGTGGCTTCGATCTGCAACCTGGAAGAAGAGCGGCGGGCGAACCGGCGGTTCATTGAGTTAGAAACGGTTTCGGCGAAAGAAGAGTTCGGCGTCGCGGTTCGCCAGTTAGGCTGCGAGTGCGCATCGTTTCCGGGGGGCCGTTGGAAGCTGGTGATGCCGGAGAACGTAGAGATTCGCGATTTGTACCGGATCGCAGCGCAGCAGGGAGTACAGATACGCAGGATGAATTACCGTCGCGATTCACTCGAAGACATCTTCCTCACTGCGATGGACAGCAAATTGGGGGTGGCTCGTGTCGGTGTATAAGCGAACTTATCGACCCTACACGGGAAGGCTCACGACCGATGTCACGCGCTTCGGCGTTCTGGTGCGATACGGACTCGCGGATATCTGGTCGTCGCGGATCACCAATGTTTTGTTCGTTGTCTGCATGCTGCCGACGGTGATTGCGATCGCGGTCATCTACATCATGAATAACGACGCAGTGCGACTGCTGCTGGCGGGACAGGGCGGATCAGGTGCGGCACTGAATGTCACCATCAACGAGCAGTACTTTTTCGTGATCATGCAGTTTCAGTGTTGGCTCGGAATGGCGCTGACGGCTTGGGTGGCTCCGAGGCTGATCTCAGCCGACATGTCGAACAATGCACTGCCGACGATCTTCAGCCATCCGATCTCAAGACTGGAATATGTGCTGGCTAAGATGACGGTGTTGGGCGGATTGCTCTCGGCCATCACGTGGGTACCGTTGCTGCTGCTGTTCGGGTTTCAGTCGTTCATGAGCGCGACGCCATGGGCCAGTTCGCACTGGCATCTGGCGACCGGAGCTTTCATGGGCTCGCTCGTTTGGATCCTGCTGTTGTGCCTGTTGGCGTTGGCGGTGGCATCGTGGGTGAAATGGAGGATCGTCGCAACAGGCCTGGTGTTTGCGTCGATGCTGATTCCTGGCGGCATGGGCGCGGTGTTCAATGCAGTGATGCGGACGAATCTGGGAACGCTGGTGAATATTCCGCAACTGATGTCCTCCATCTGGAGGCAGTTGTTGCATGTGGTACTGCCGCAGTTCGCAACGCGAAATGAACTGCCGCTATTCGCATCCTTGCTGGCGGTGACAGCGATGTGCGTGGGATGCGGGTTTGCGCTGAATGCGCGGATTCGAGCCCGTGAGGTGGTGCGGGGATGAACGATCGAATCGTGTTTGAGGACGTGTCGAAGTTTTACGGCGAAGTCCTTGGCGTGAATCGCGTTTCCATTTCGCTTCCGCCCGGCATCACGAGCCTTGTGGGACCGAACGGGTCTGGCAAGACGACACTGATGAACCTGATGACGGGGCTGATTCGTCCGACGCGTGGATCGTTGACGGTGATGGGGCTGACGCCTTCCGATGCCTATGAATTCTTCCGGATGGTCGGCTACTGCACGCAGTTCGATTCGTTTCCCCGTGGCGTGACGGGATGGGAGTTTGTATTCGACAGCTTGCGGTTGCATGGGATGACTGCAAAGCAGGCGTCAGATCTAACAGCGGAAGCGTTGACACGGGTTGATCTAGGGCAAGCCTCCCACCGACTGGTGGCGGGTTACAGCAAAGGAATGCGACAGAAGGTCAGGCTGGCACAGGCGATTGCGCATCATCCAACGGTGTTGGTGTTGGATGAGCCGCTGAATGGGCTGGATCCCATGGCGCGAGCAGAATCACTTGCTTTGTTCCAGGAACTCGGTAGGAAGGGAATGCACGTGATCATTTCCAGCCACGTGCTAGAGGAAGTGGATCGAATCTCGGATCGCGTTGTGCTGATGACCGGCGGATACGTGATTGCGGAAGGGAACATCCATCAGGTGAGGCAGGAGGTTCGCGACAAGCCTATGCAGATTCTGGTGCGGTGCCAAAAACCGGAACTGCTGGCGGCGCGAGTGTTCGAACTTGACCATTGCGTGGAAGCCCGATTGCACGCGGATGGCGCGGGAGTGTTTCTCCGGACGCAGGATGTGGATCAGTTCTACACGTTATTGAATAAGGTAGTGACGGACGGGTTGGTGCAGATCGAAGCGATTTCGCCGGCAGACGACGATGCGAATGCAATCTACCAGTACCTGATTGGGTCGGACGGAGGGACGGTGTAATGGAATCGAAGCTCAGAACGTTGGCCCAACAGCCGTGGGGACTGTGGCTCAGGCAGGTGCGAAGCATTGTTGAGCTTGAAAGCCGTCGAAATCTCTTTACCTGGCGCTCGTTGTGGCTCTACTTCATTGCGTTCGCGCCGACGGTGATCATTGTTGCCCATGCTCTTTTTGACCGCTCGCACCACGAACCTATAGCAGGCGACACGACGGTGCTGGCGGCGATTTTCCAGTTCTACTATGTGAGGCTGGGAATTTACTTCGGATGCCTCGGCATTTTCACAAGGCTTATTCGCGGCGAAATGATCGAGCGGAGCCTGCATTACTACCTTCTGGCTCCGGTACGCCGGGAAGTGTTGCTGATCGGGAAGTTCCTGGCGGGAGCGGTACGCTCGATCCTGCTGTTCGAGACGGCCGTGGTTGCTTCGTTCTTCTTCATGTACTTCCATTACGGACAGGCCGGCATGCAGTACGTGCTGGATGGGCCGGGTCTTTCACAACTACTTGCCTACATGTTGATCACCGCCTTGGCGTGCCTGGGATATGGCGCGATTTTCCTGCTGTTCAGCATGCTGATGAAGAATCCCGCACCGGCCGCGTTGCTGCTGATGGGATGGGAATTTATTAGCGCAGCGCTTCCGGCTCTGCTGCAACGGTTCAGCATCTCGTCGTATTTACGTCACTTGATGCCGGTATCGGTACCGGCTGAGGGAGTGTTTGCCATCCTGACCGTGGCGACGGAACCGATCCCAGCCTGGCTTGCGGTGACGGGGGCGCTCACATTGACGCTCGTCATCCTGGCGCTTTCGTCGTACCGGATGCGTTTCCTGGAGATCAGCTACACAACTGAATAGGTGCTCGGATTCACGGCGTAGACGCGTACGTAATCGAATACTGCCGTGTAGCCGGCCAGGCTCATGGAGACAAGTCCGAAACGCGCAGTGATGCCGAGGTTGTGTGTCCACGTGCCACCTTGTGTCCAGGTCTGGCCATCGCGACTGCTGAAGGCCGTGTAGCGTTCCTCTCCGCTTATTGTTCGCTTCCATATGCGCAGATAGGTCCAGTCGCCGGGAGCTTCCAGAGACATGCTGCCGTATCGCGGATACCCGGTTGTGACAGGAAACATCTCTTTTCCGAATTCAATCTGGCGACTCCAGCCGATCGATGCGTGTACAAGCTTCAGATAGTTGTCGTCGCCCGCGAATACCAGCAGTCCAGCCTGTGTGTAGTTGAAGCAACAGCCTGCCTCTGGAACGGTAAGGCGGAGCTTCGTTTCCAGGATGTAATCGCCTGAGGGCGCTGCTTGCGAGAGGATGGAGGCGCTATTGGTGTTCTCGAATAATTCGGCAGACTGGGTGTCGAATTCGAGCGCGGAACCATTCATGCGGACGCCGGAAGTGGGAGGACGGACCCAAGACCACTTAGGATCGATGGAGGCAGAATCGAAATCGTCTGAGCGGGCGGTGTCGACTGCGCCGATCGTTACGACGGGCGGATGCGTCATGGCATAGCGAGCGGGTTCTCCGGGCTGCGCTGCGGGTCGTGGCTGGGTAGTGCTGGATGCCCAAAAGCCGCCGCGAACGGCTGGCCAACCCTCAACCCAATCGATGGGATCGAGCATGGCAGGGCGACGCGTGTCGGTGGTTCCAGCGAAGTAGGGACGAGTTCGATCGATTGCGTGATAGACGGTCCAATCCTGTCCTGCGAAATCGGTGAAGACGGCGTTGTGCCCAACGCCGACCCACTTGTCCCCGTTCGGACTGAGAACAAGGCTGCCACCGGCACGAGCGGAAAGCATGGAGTTTCCGTCCCGGTCGAGGAAGGGACCGGTCGGCGTGGTGGCACGACCGACGAAGACACTATATCCGGTGAGCGGACCGTTGCAGCAGTTAGACACGGAGGCAAACAGATAGAAATAGCCTTCGTGCTTCACGACCTGGGCTGCTTCGTAGCGATCGGGAACGGTGATCTGTACTTCGCTCGCGGGATCGGAGTGGAATCCATCGGCGGAAAGACGACGAACGCTGATTCCGCCGTAGAAACTGCCATAGTAAATGTAGAGTTCGCCGTTGTAGTCGATGACGTCGCTGTCGATGGTCCAGCGGTCGGACTCGGAACAGCATTGCGCCTTGTGTGGTTCGACGACGGGATCGGGGGCGTGCGTCCAGGGACCTGCAGGGCTGGAACTGGTTGCGACGGCGATGGCGGAAGCACCGCCGGGTAACGTGGTGTTTGGGACGGAGTAATACAGGTAGTACTTGCCATTGAGATACTCGATATCCGGAGCCCATGCGCCGGCACCGGAAGCGACCCACGAGGGACGCGTGGTAAGGGCGTCGCCAATGTAAGTCCACGAAGACAGATTGCTCGACCGGTGGATAGTAATGAGATGGTCGCGGTATTGAGAGCCGTTCTTGTCGGTGTCGTTCAGGGGATTACCAGTGCAGTAGAGGTACCAGTACTTGTCGGCCGAGTTGTAAATGATGGAGGGATCAGGGCAGCTTTCGACCGTCGTGTTGACACTGGTGGCTGGACTTATTGGATTCGTGTAAGTCGTGACTTCTATGGACGGTGGCGGCGGTACTGGCGTAGTTGGGGCAGTACCACCGCCGCATCCGGCAAATGTGACACATATCGAAAGTAGAGCGGCAAAGGCACTGTGGCGCGAACTCACGGTGTCCTCCTGCAATGGCGGAGCTAACGCTCCGTGTAGTGCACTTCGCGAGTGTCACGAAGCCGCTCGGCGGCCGACTCGGGCGTGATGTCTCTTTGCGGCGTGCCAAGGAGTTCGTAGCCAACCATGAACTTGCGTACGGTCGCCGACCTAAGCAATGGAGGCAGGAAGTGCGCATGGAAGTGACACTCGCTATGTTCAGCACCATCTGTCGGGCGCTGATGAAATCCCATCGAGTAAGGGAATGAAGTTTCGAATATGTTGTCGTAACGAATCGTGATGCGTTTGAGAATGTCGGCGAGGGCGTCTCGTTCGCTCGCGGTCAGAGCGTTCATATCTGCGACGTGACGCTTGGAAATCAGGAGAGTTTCAAAAGGCCAGATCGCCCAGAAGGGGACGACGACGAGAAAATGGTCGTTCTCGGCGACCACTCGGGCACCCAATTGTTTTTCAGCCGCCATGTAGTCGCAAAGCAGGCAGCTTCCGTGGGTGTTGCGGTAGTCGGTGAGCGATGCAAGTTCGCGGGATGTTTCATTGGGCAAGCTCTCGTTGGCCCAAACCTGGCAGTGCGGATGGGGATTGCTGGCGCCCATCATGGCGCCGCGGTTCTCGAAAATCTGGACAGAGTTAATCCAAGGGACAGAGCCGAGTTCCTGGTACTGGCTTGCCCAGACGTCGATCACAGTCCTGATTTCCTGCGGGGTCATAAGAGCTAGCGTGAGGTCGTGCCGTGGCGAAAAGCAGATGACCCGGCAGATACCACGCTCGGCTTCGGCGATGATGAGGTTGTGCTGATTGATGGAAAAGCGCTCGGCATCGGGTTTGAGCGCGGCGAAGTCGTTGTCGAACACGAAGGTGGAGTCGTATTTCGGGTTGTGATGACCGCCCGCCCGTGAATTCCCGGGGCAAAGGTAGCAATCGGGATCGTACTGAGGCGATTTTTCGGCAGCGGTCTTTTCGACTTGTCCCTGCCAAGGACGCTGGGTGCGATGCGGAGAGACGAGTACCCAATCTCGTGTGAGCGGATTAAAGCGTCGGTGCGGAGTATTGCGAAGTGCATCCAGGTTCATCGTCACGTACTAACGGCTCGCTTTCATGCGGAAGTATGTAAACTGCGCCGGCTCCAGACTACCGCCGGTAAAGAGCGCGAGGCGAATGGAACGGTCCCAGGGCGGAAGGAACATAGCACTGAGGTTGTCGCCCAAATCCTTCCACGACTTACCTTCATCGCTGCTGAAAGAGAACTGGACCGTGTGTCCATCTTTAGCAGCAACGCGCAGGCGAACGGGAGCGCTCTTGCGCACCTTTCCGGTTGCCAGCGTGCGCATTTTATTCTCGCGGAGTTCCCACAGAGTGAGCGTTCCATTTTGAACGCCGATCCCAATTGCATTGTTCAGGTCGCCGAATGCGGAGATTCCGGCGTGGCCTTTGGCTGGAGCCAGAACTTCCGTTTCCGCGGTGTAGTCCGGGGAAACCGTGGCACGGGCAATTACAGCGGCCAGGAAAGTTTGCGGATTTGTTGATGGGGACAACTTCAATCCGTTACCCACAGTGATCTTTGGAGGCGAGTTGAGAGGCCAATGCCAAAGGGGATCGAGTGCAAGGCCAGAGAACTTGTCGTCAACTGTGTACTCAAGATTCTTTCCGCCGACCCCGAGTGGGGCGGGCGCACTGACGCTTACCCCAGCACCCTTTACGAAAGGCCATCCGGTGTCTTGCCAGAGTATTTCGTCAACGACAGGCTCGCGGCCAACGTAAACGGAACCACGTTTGTTGTAGGCGTGGTACATGAAGAAGGTGCGGCCTTTGGCGTCTTCCACGATGCTGCCGTGTCCGGGGCAGCGCCACTCGTCGTCATCCTTGATGATGGGATTGCCGGAATATTTCTCCCATGGGCCGAGCAGCTTTTTGGCGCGGGCGACACCCACGGCGTACTCGCACTTGAGTCCGCAGCAGGCGTTACCGGCGTAGAAGAGATAGAAGAAGCCGTTGCGGCGCTGCACGAAAGGACCTTCGACGACAGCGCGTTCCCAAGGCGCGTCGTTGCGGATGAGTTCCTTCTTCTCTCCGAGAAGTTTCGTCGCGTCTTCGGACAATGGCTGTGCCCAGAGTATGGTGGGCTGATTACGGCTATTGCCGTCGTTTTTCCAGATCAGGTAACGCTGGCCGTTCTCGTCAGCAATGGAGAAGCCGTCAATAGATCCGTCTTCCTGACAAACGAGAGGGCCATTGTCCTTATAGGGACCCTGAGGTTTGTCGGACGAGGCAGAGGCGACACAGAGCGGACCGTTCTTGCGCCGCGCCGTGTACATGACGTAGTACCGCCCCTTGTATTCGGAGATTTCCGGAGCCCAGAAGTTCGTCTGTGCCCACTCGGGTTTCGCATGGAATACCGCGCCAACAACTTCCCAATTGACCAGATCACGGGAATGCAGGAGAGGGAAATGGGGAGCCCATTCTGAAGAAGTGGCAGTAGCCCAGTAGTCATCTCCGACGCGAATGATGGAAGGATCAGGGTAATCACCGCCAAGTACAGGATTGCTATAAACAGGGCCAGGTGCGGTGGCTTGTGCGATCGAGAAAACGGCCATGAATAAGAAGACGACGAGAGTCCAAGTGGATAGAGAAACTTTCATTCGACAAACTCCTAAATGCACTCGCCAGCGCCTTGGGCAGCATCGCTGACGTATAGGTTAGGGTCGACACCGACCGCGCGTTTGTAATCCGCAGCCACCTTAATTCGAAAGTCGGGGACTGCCGCCTGGTTCACAATGTTGACGGTGCAACCGCCGAATCCTGCTCCGGTCATCCGAGCGCCGTAGACACCTTCGATCTGCCTGGCGCTTTCCACGAGGATGTCCAACTCCCGACAACTGACTTCATAATCATCGCGAAGGCTGCGATGCGACTCGTACATAAGCCGGCCAAAAAGCTGAAGGTCAGCCGCTTTGAGTGCATCGGCGGCCCTCAGAGTGCGATCAATTTCTGTCACAACATGACGGCAGCGGCGGTACGTGAGGTCCGGAAGGTGTGCCTTGTGAGCTTCGAGTTGCTCAGGGGTGACGTCGCGTAACGCCTTAACGCCTGGCAGAGACTTGCTCAGTTCGACAACGCCGATCTCACAGGCGGCACGCCTCTGGTTGTACTCACCGCCGCTGACTGCGTGTTTTACCCGTGAATCGCAGATGACGATCTGCGCACCCGGCGGGACCGCGAGAAGTTCGAAGCTCAACGAGCGGCAATCGAGAAGAAGAGCGTGCCCCTTGCGGCCATGCACCGAAATGAATTGGTCCATGATGCCGACTCTTGCACCAGCGTATTCGTGCTCAGCCTGCTGGCAAATCAAAGCGATTTCAGCACCGGGAATCTGCAGCCCTGAAACCCCGAGAAGTGCAAAGGCAGTAGCGACTTCGATCGCGGCCGACGAACTTAGCCCCGATCCCACAGGTACGGACGACTGTATAACCAAATTTGACCCGCGAAGCTTGTGACCGCGGGACTGAAGGACTCCGGCGACACCGCGCACGTAATCACTCCAATGGCCGCTAGCACCGGGAGCTAGGGAGGCAAGATCCCATTCCTCGGTCTCTGAAAACTTCTCGGAATACACACACAGTCGATTGTCGTCACGCAGGCCGGCGGCGATCAGAGTGGAAAAGCTGATGGCCGCCGGCATTACGAATCCGTCGTTGTAGTCGGTGTGTTCACCAATAAGGTTGACCCGACCAGGCGCGCGAAACACTCGAGCTGTTCCGCCGAAAAGCTGGGTGAATCGCTGGCGAATCAGGGACAAGTTGTCGCAGGCGGCTTCAGTGCTCGACATGGTCGTCCTCCGCCGGTGTTTTTCCCGAGCGTAGTCCGAAAACGAGCATCAGAACCCCAAAAAGTACAAGAAGCAGTCCCCACCAAAGATTCAGGTTTATGCCAAGTGACTTCTGGTGAATGTCACCTGGGATAAACAGACCAGCACTGACGAGAATGAGGCCGAGTACGCTAAACATTAGGCCGATCGGAGTGCGAATATCCAGTCCCATAAGCCAGGCTCCGGTTACCAGAAGATAATGTTGAGTATGACTGCCGCGCTCAGCACGATGACACCGAGCGTGGCGGGCCGCAGATACCAAGGCAGATGATGCTCACGTGGGCGCTCAGTCAATGAATACACCAGTCCACGTAATTCGCTTTCAGGTCGCGGCTTCGTCATCATGCTGACGAGAATCGTCACGCTGAAGCAGACCGACCATGCCCAAATGGCGGTCCAGAAATTCTGTGCCATTTCGCTCGGATAGCTGTGGATGATCGACAACCAACCACCCTTGATGCCAACGGAAGCGCCGACCGGCAGTGTCAAGCCATGATGTAGCGCGGCTGCAACAGTGCCTGAGACGAGTCCGGTGAAGGCCGCGTGCCCGGTGGTGCGCTTCCAGAACATTCCGAGCAAGAAGGTTGCGAACAAAGGTGCGTTTACAAAAGCGAACACAAGCTGCAGCATGTCCATGATGTTGTTAAAGCGCGTGGCAGCGTAGGCAGCGAGGATGGAAAGGATGATACCGAATACGGTGGCCATGCGCCCCATCCAGAGATAGTGGGCGTCGGTGGCGGTTTTGTTTATGTAGGACTGATAAATGTCGTAAGTCCAAACAGTGTTGAAGGCCGTTACGTTTCCAGCCATACCGGACATGAAGCTTGCAAGCAGCGCGGTAAGTCCGAGGCCGAGCAGGCCCGTAGGAAAGTAGTGCAGCAGCATTTGAGGAATGGCAAGATCGTAGTCGAACACAGGGTTGCCGTTGGCATCGAGTTTCGGTTCGCCAGTCCGCTCGTCCATCTTTGCGGGAATGATTCCTTTGCCTGCCTGTTGCTCGCCGACGATGGCGGGGCCTGCCACGGTAGCCGACCGAGTTGGAGTGGGCAACGCGATAGCGATCAGTCCGGGAAGAATGACCAGAACTGGAAACACCATTTTAGGAAACGCAGCGATGAGAGGCGTGCGTCGAGCGGCACTCATATCGTGCGCGGCCATGGCGCGTTGGACAACGAGGAAGTCTGTGCACCAGTATCCGAACGAGAGTACGAACCCAAGACCCATGATGAGTCCGAATGCCTCCACGCCAAGGGGATTAGTGTGGGCACTGCCCATTCCGGACCAAGAGTGCGTGTAGGAAGCCGGCAACTGCGCCTTGAGGCCGGACCAACCACCAACGTTTTTCAGGCCGAGATAGACAAGGGGAAGGAATCCAGTAACGATGAGAAAGAACTGGAGGACTTCGTTGTAAATGGCACTGGTGAGACCGCCGAGAAAGATGTACGCGAGCACAATAGCGGCCGACAAGATGATGCTGAAGTGGAAGATCGAGGATGGTGGCAGTCCGATGGCGGCGAAGGGTGCGTCGAAGATGTGGAGCACCTGAATTAACTTCGCCATTGCATACATGGAGATGCCGGAAGAGAAGACGGTCATGACGGCGAAGGAGATGGCATTAAGGCCGCGCGTCTTCTCGTCGAATCGGAGGCGCAGATATTCAGGAACGGAGCGTGCTCGCGAGCCGTAATAGAACGGCATCATGAACACTCCGACGAAGACCATCGCCGGAATGGCACCTATCCAATAGAAGTGGCTGGTGACGATACCGTACTTTGCACCGGATGCGGCCATTCCGATTACTTCCTGGGCGCCGAGGTTTGCCGAAATGAACGCCAGGCCGCAAATCCATGCGGGGATGGAACGTCCTGCTTCGAAGAAGTCCTTGCTCGATTTCGTGTAGCGTTTAAGGGCGAAGCCAATACCCAGAACGAACACGAAGTAGACCAACATGATGGTCCAGTCAACAAAAGTAAGATTCACGCTCTGCCTCTTCGTTCAGAGTGGTACTGCGCGCAGACCCGCGGCGAGCCTGCTTTGATTTCTTTAAACTCGTGGATATGACTATTCATTCTTACCTTGACCATTTGCAGCGGCCAGAGAAATCATGGAGTCGAGTAACATCTTTGCAAATGGATCCTTTGCGTATTGGTCAAAGCGAAATGTTGTAACGAGTGCTTCGCCGGTACCGAACGGGATCCGAGCTGCCAGTGCCGCATTGTTGTTAAGCCATCCGTAGAAGATCCCTGCCACGACCTGGTCGTATTTGTCTGAAGGAATGCCCTGCAAGATGAAAGCGGGTGTTACCGCAGAGGCTTCAAATCCCAGCAGCGGGCGAAGCGCAACGCCTTTGAAAGGCGCGTCGTTAAGTACGACCCAATTGAAGTTCGTAACCCAATTCCCGTCTAGATCCGAACCTGCGCGAGCGGCGATCTTGAACGGCGCGTTGGTGCTGACTGCGTCTTTCTTGTCCAGCAGAAGCAGGGCGCGGCCACCGTTCTTCAGGTGCGTTTCAATTTCAGTATCCCAAGCACTGGAAAGCATGAGATTACCTTTTCCAAAGCTGTAGCCGCTTGATCGCATTTGTGACACTAGCGGATCGAGGGTCTTAGCCGGATCGTGGACAACGACACTCTTGACGGCGCGAGTCGAAGACTTGGGGAAGACATAGTACTCCAGCTCATTGCGAGCCAGGATCTGACCATCACGCGAGGTCAATGTCGCTGTCAGTAATTCCAGCTTCGGACTCTGTACCTGTGGGGCATTGAACTGGATCTTCGGAAGGGAAGTGACTGTGGTCAATTTGGGTACTGCGTTGATGGCAGTCTTCCCGCTTAGCCCCGAACTGGTTGACCATTCGAGTTGTGCGCCATTCCAGTCTGCATTTGCATAAGCAGAAAGGGATGCGTTGATGAGCACCTGTTCTCCGGACAAAACTGAACGGCGAGTGGAACTCAGCAGAATAACGTTATCCTGCTGGACTTGGGCGAGTTTGGTCGCGTAGGCCTTTGGCTTTCGCCACATATCCATAAGACCGTTCGCTTCCCAGTTGATGTCGGTGAGCTCGGTGATCACGTAGCCCTGGATCGGCTCGTGGCTGCGCATGGACTCGATCTCATGTTTCAGGGATCGGTATTGATGCCACTGAGTGGCTAATGCGAGTGCATTGAAGTCAGGGAAGATGCGCTGGAATTTGTATTCACGGAAGCGGTCGAGCACTCCGGCGGGACGGGTGACTTCACGTCCTCCAAAGTCGCGATCAAACCACCAAGGAAGCTGTGATGGCAGTTGCGGCAATCCCCAGTTGCCGAATTCCGAGACGATAAGCGGTTCACGCCCTGTCCGCTCGGCATCGCCGTGCTGGCTGTAAGACCACTTCGGGCGAGAAGCGAAGTCCGCGACCCATTTGTCCCACTTATGTGCGTTGTCTGGAATGGAATAGTACTGGTGGAAATCGTCGAGGTCGCTCTTGACGTGAAAGTTCGAGCAACAAGCGCTGTTGTCAACGACGAGTGCCCGGTCGCCAAGAAAAGTCTTGGCATGCTCATAGGCGGCTTTGAGCCATTGCCTCTGGTCGGCATTTCGCAAGTCAGCGCCCCACGACTCGTTGATGACACTGGCGATCACAATGGACGGGCGATTCCAGTCACGCTCAAACATCGCGCGGAAGATCTTCTCTCCGCGTTCAGCCGCAGCCATGGTGAAGACGTTACCTTCGTTGCGGTCATTCCAGGAAGGGATCTCGTACCAGACAAGCATTCCGACTTCGTCGGCAGCATTCAGGTATTGCGGGTCGCAGACCTTTATGTGGCAGCGAAGCAGGTTGAGCCCGAGAGCTTTGGCCTTGAGCATCATTTCCCGGACGTAAGCTTCGCTGGGAGGCGTATAGATGGTGTCTGGATAGAAATCCTGATCGAGAGCAGCCCGCATGTAGAAGGGCTCGCCATTCAGGTAGAGTTTGCCATCGCGAGCTTCAAACTGACGGAATCCGAACCGCGTGGTGTACCGATCGCCATTCGCCAGCGTGGCTGAGACGGAGTAGAGCGCCGGGTTGGAAGGACTCCAAAGTTCAGGGTGATCGACAGTCAGTTCCAGAGTCCCTTTACTGCCGCTGACCTGCAGCGTACGCTCGGCAACGATTCCGCCAGTGTTGTTGTAAACAGCCATCGATACGTTTTCGGAACCACCGCCGCTGATGGTGACTTCGAACTTCGCGTTTCCGTTGTTGCGGGGAGTAATCCGCAGGTCAGAGATATATGTCTGGGGTCGAAACTCTAGCCAAACTGGTTGCCAGATACCGCCGGTCTGAACATACCAATTCTGTTTGCCGTGGGGGATCTCGTCATAAGGCGTGAACTTGGATCCCGCTTCGGCCTTCATTGGCGGATCAACTACTCGGACGGCTACGTCATTGATGCCGGGCTTCACGAGCCTGGTAATGTCCAACGTGAATGGTGTGTAGCCACCTTCGTGGGAACCGGCAGACTGCCCGTTGACGAATACTTCTGAGGTGTTATCGACAGCGCCGAATCGCAGAAGAACGGCCCGAGGCGACTGAAACTGAGGAACGTCGATCTGGGTGCGATACCACGCAACGCCCATGTAGTCGCGCAGATCGGGAAATTGGGCGTTCCAGGAGAGACCTACGCGAGCGGAACGCCACTCGGGGTCAGCGGCTTCAGGCAACTGCTGGATGGTGAGATTGCCGCCCTTGTCTACCAGCAGTTTCCATCCGTCTTGCAGTTCGACTGACTGTGCAGCCGCTGCAACTGGCAATACCAAGCAGAGAAGCACAACATAATAGAGCCGTAGAGATTTCTTCCGAGCCACACATGACATTGATATTGGCCTCTTCCTATTTCGGGGTTACTACCCTAACTGAATCCCTACAACTCTCTGAAGTGCCCCAGCCGTACAGCATCACATCGAAGTCGCGATGCATGCCGGAGAAGTTCTTCTGAATGCCAGGCTCGCCGTTGAGCACAAACATGAGGGTGTCACCGCGGCGTACGATGCCAAGGGTCGGGGATTTCTCTTTTGTGCCCATTCGTTTGTTGTCGAGACGCTGCCCGCGACCGTCCTTTACAAACCAGGCTTCGAGCATGCCGTCGCTGCGGAGAATCCATTCGATTCGATTTCTGCCGGATGAATCGAATAGGACCGTGAGAGATGCAAAACCGGTCGGTTGGTTAAATGCCTTTGGTAACCCGGCCACAACGGCTTCAAAGATAAATCGGTCGGAATGAAAGGCTGGGGTGGAGCGAACGCCAGCACGGCCATTCTCTACTCCACGGACGCAAAGGATCCCGTCTCCCATTTGGACGGTGGCTGCGCTTGGTCCCTCGAAGCTGAATTTCTCCCATCGAGGACCGAGTTCTGCACGGTCGAAATTGTCGTCCCACTGATCGACCTGATGCATTTGCGGCCTGCTACTGTCCTGCGCATAGAGGCAGCATGAGATCAATACTGATAGCAGAAAGGCAATCGCGCCTTTCATGGGAAGTTCCTCCAAGGTAGATGAGTCCAGTTTGCAGTTAGCGAAGTGCCAGGGACTAGATGAGAAGTCCCGTCCCGTCCTGTCCCTGGCTACTAACGCTCGTTAGAACACGAACCGCACGCGCAACTGAATTACGCGAGGATCGTCTTGCACGGAGGAAACCCCGAAGTTGCCGTTCGTGGGGTTACCGTTATTGAAGCCGTCGAGATTCGAATCCGGCATCCAATAACGGTGACGATTAAAGGGATTGAAGAACTCGGCGCCGATTTCCGCGAACATGCCTTCCGTCACGGAAACTTTCTTCAGCAGGCTGAAGTTCTCGCTGTAGTAGGGAAGAACCGTGTTGCCGAGTACTGCGGGCGCGGTTCCAAACCAGACGTTCGGGTCGCGGTTGTAGTAGGCGGCGTAAGCTGCATTGCCGATCACACATCCGCCGGGGCAGTTGGTGTACTGAGGTGGTGCTGAGAACGCTGCCGGATTCAGAACGTCAACGGTGGCACCGGTAGCGTTGTAGCTCTGGACAGGATTCTGGCCAGTAAGGTTTGGACGAAGGTTGCCGTAGTAGCCCACCATGTCGAGGAAGCCGCGGTAGGCCCCACCGTTGATGGATACGACTAACGGTAGTCCGCTCTGGTAGCGGTGGATTCCGCTGAACTGCCATCCGCCGACGATCTTGTCGAGGATGGAGTTGTTGTTGAGCAACGGCTTGCCCTTGCCGAACGGAAGTTCAAACAGGTAGTTGAACACGAACACATGCGGGGCGTTCGTAGCGGAAGTCGCCCGGACCGAACGCGGATCGAATGGGTTCTGGAGAACATTGTTCAACAAGCTGTTACCGCTCAGGTCGTCAGACGCCGTTGTGATCAGTTTCGACCATGTGTACGACGCCATGAACTGGAATCCGGCCGCAAAGCGCCGTTCGACGCGGAGGTTCATCGCGTTGTACCAGCTTTGTCCGAGAGCTTCCATCCCACTGTTGATCCGGTTGTACTGCGGGAACGGCCGCAGTGCCTGGGCTACGCTGCCGTTGAATCCGGCGTAAACAGCATCGCCATTCGCCGGAAGGGTGACGCCGACGCTGGTCGCGTATGCGCGGTCCGTAGCATCAACGGCGTTGATGTTCTTGTTGAGTAGATCGTTCCCAAGTTTGAGAACGTTCAACGGTGCCGCATTCACCCGGAGCAGGTTAGAGCGGAGCCGCGTGCCCTTGTTTCCAATGTAGGCTGCGGTAGCAACGAAATTGCCGGGCAATTCGCGCTGCACGTCAAGATTCCACTGTACTGTGCGCCCGGTTTTTGCGTCCGTCTGGAAGTACTCCACGTCCGAGCCGATGTACTGACCATTCGGATCGGTGATTGGAGCATTCGGCAAGCCGCTCAAGTAGACGCCCGGTGTCATCCAGCCGAGGCCGCCAAATCCGCCCCAGTTCGGCTCGAGGTAGCGAGCTGCACGGTAACCCTGCTGGCCTCCACCGGCACCATAGAGGAATGGCGAGTAGTAGATGCCCATGCCGCCGCGCAGGACGGTCTTGTTGTCGAGTGAGTACGCCAAACCGAATCGCGGAGCGAAGTTGGTCTTATCGGTTTCCATCAATCCGCGGTTGCCGGACTGCGTCGCACTTACGAGCGCACCCGGGCGGTTGACGTCAGGATTGGCCGCTGTCGGGTCAAACGCACGATAAAAATCGTGTGCTTCCGTACGGGGTAGCTGAAGTTCGTAACGGAGGCCGAGGTTCAGAGTCAGTCGTTGTGTGACCCTGAAATCGTCGTTCACGAATCCTGCCCAGGTTTTATACCGATACGCTGGTTTGTCGCTGGTGATGGTGACCCACGTTTGGCGGGATGCGCCGGTCGCGAGGCTAGCCATATTCCAGCCGGAAAGGGTGGAGAAGTCGTTGCCCCTGGTCTGTTCGCCAGAGAAGGAGAAGTGTCCTCCGTTATCGAAGTTCTGGAACATGTTGAGCTGTTGAATGCGCAGCTCACCACCGAACTTGAAGGTGTGTTTACCTGTGGACCAGCTGACGGTGTCGTTGATCTGCACCATGTTGTCGCCCATCTGGTCGTGCCACCAGGTGGAGCCGATGCCCTGAGCTGCGCGAGGATCAGTGAGGTCGCCGCCGGCAAGGATGCCGGGATCCCAGAACTCGACCATGGGGAACGTCAGGTTCGCGGTTGCACCAGGAGGCATCCCGAGAGTGCGGGGGTCGAATCCGTACGTAGAGTTCTTGTTCTCCACGTACACGCGGTTCCAGCCGATATTGAAGTGATTGAGCATGGTGGGACTGATGGTGTAGTCGTGCTGTGCGCGAGCATAGTGCGACTTGAACGCCTGGTCCCATACACCGGTCGCAATTGCCGGACTCGGCATGCGCGGGAATCCGCCCTTGATCGATGGCTGATTACGGTAGCTATAGCTGACAGAGAGGCGCTGCTTATCGGTCAATATCTGATCGATTTTCACAACCTCGCTATCCATGTTGATCGGGGCCGAACTGTTGGCGAGATAGTTGTGGAACACGCCGGACCCAGTCGGAGTGGGGTAGCTCTTCAAGATGTTGAGCCCCACTGGATCGAGTAGTGCGCCGCCGTTGTAAAGGTCGAGGCGGTTGCCAGTAATCGCTGCGGCCGGTGTGCGCAGGTTCGGATCCTGATGGGGGTTATAGATCAGCACTGGGTTCCCGCCGTTGATGCGGAGAACGTCGGGATCAGTGAGCAACTCGGAGAAGTCGCCGGTGCGCATCTTCGCAGTTGGAATGGTGATATATCGATTCTCAGACTTGGTGTTGCGATAACCGTTGTAGTTGAAGAAGAAGAAGGTCTTGTTGCGACCGTCGTAGATCTTTGGGATATACACCGGGCCGCCGAGATTGAAACCGAAATCGTTCTGGCGATCGCGGCCCTTGCGGAGTCCTTGATTGTTATTGTTCCAACTATTCGCGTTCAAGGCTTCATTCCGAAACAGTTCGTAGACCTCACCGTGAATTTTGTTGGTTCCCGATTTGAGGGTCAGGTTCACGACTCCGGCAGATGAGTTTCCGAATTCGGCGGAGTAGCTGGAGGTGTTATAGGTAAACTCCTGGAAAGCGTTTGGTCCAGGGGCAACCTCGGTGAAGAAACTTCCGTTCTGGGCACGACGGGTGTTGGCACCGTCGATGAGAATCTCAGCACCGAGAGCTTGGCCGCCATTCACGCGGAAGCTCGTGGCGTTCTGCTGGCTTCCGTTATCTGACGAAGTGACGTTGCTGTCCAGGAAGATGAATGCCAGTGGGCTGCGTCCGGCGTAATCGGACTGTACCTGCAGAGGCATTTCCCGGACCTGGCGTTCCGTGACGTTGGTCTGCATCGTGGCGTTTTCGGTTTGAATCGCCTGCACTTCGCCTTCGACGTTCACGGTTTCACTGGCCGCGCCGACGGTCAGGGTAATGTTCACGCTCTGCACGACACCGACAGCGATTTTGACGTTGTCGTAGGTCGTTTTCTTGAACCCGGGCGCTTCGGCGCTCAACGTCCAGGTGCTTGCTTTCAACTCCGGCAATTGATACGAGCCGGAAGCCGAACTGGTTGTTGTACGGGTTTCTCCTGTCGCCTGATCTACGGCTGAGATCTTGGCGTTTGCCACCATGGCACCAGTGCTGTCTTGCACTGTGCCGGTGATCGACCCACGGTCGCTCTGTGCATTTGTGGTGAGGCACAGGGCAGCCATGAGGCCCAGGAGCAGAAGCACACGGCAACTGCGAATGTACATGGGAATCTCCGAATGTTGGGGGATGGAATCGTGTTGTGAGCGAAACGGCATGCTAAAAGCCCCGCAAGGTTCAAACGGCAAGTGGCCGGAGCCCAAAAACTCGAGCTCAGAGAATGTAAACGCTTACATTTTCAAATGTAACCGTTTACATCACGGTCTCAAGAGGAATACACTTCTACTTCCGAGCAGAACTGATGTCAAGCAGAATTTGTATAAAGGCTACCCTTGACGTGGAGAACGGATGAACATCAAAGCGGTTGCCGCCAAAGCCGGGGTATCGATCGCGACGGTCTCCAGGACCATCAACGGTCATGCTTCTGTTACTCCGGAGACGGCGGAAAACGTGTTGCGTGCCATTCGCGCGCTCGGGTATTACCCCAATCGGCAGGCACGCACACTTGCTTCCGGACGCAGCCATACTTTTGGACTCATTATCTCGGATATCGCTAATCCATTTTTCCCCGAATTAGTAAAAAGCTTCGAGACTACCGCACTGTCACACAACTATGACGTTACCGTGTTCAATACGAGTTACGACTCACATCGTCTGCGTACTTCCATCGAGCGCATGCTGGAGCGCCGGGTGGATGGCGTAGCGGTCATGACCTCGGAATTCGACCGTCGAGTGTTGGGAGAGCTTTCTCGGCGCGGAGTGCCGATAGTGTTCCTGGACGTGGGAACGGTGCAGTCGCGCATCAGCAATATTCTCGTGGATTACGAAAAAGGAATCCGTGAAGCTGTCCAGCACGTGAGCGAGTTAGGGCACCAGAAGATCGCGTTCATCTCCGGTCCGTTACAGCTGAAGTCAGCCGGAATCCGCTGGCGCGCCATGCAGAAGTGCATGCATGATTGCGGACTGCAGATTCCGTCGCGCTTCATGCGAGAGGCGAATCACCGTGTGGATGGCGGGCAGATTGCGATGGCCGATCTACTGAACCAAAAAGACCCGCCGACGGCGGTTCTTGCGTCGAATGACCTTACTGCTATCGGAGCGATGAAGGCGATTTATCGAAAAGGGTTGCGAGTTCCCGATGACCTCTCGATCATAGGATTCGACGATATCGAACTTTGCGAATTTATGAATCCTCCGCTGACGACCGTGCGCCTGTCGCGCGAAGAGATAGGCCGTCATGCCTGCGGTGCGCTGCTGAAGGTAGTGGAAGAAGGCGAGATTCAGGGACAGGAACTCAGCGTCTCTACAGAATTGGTCTTGAGAGGTTCGACGGCTCCTCTGGAAACAAGGAAGAAGAGCAAGAGAACAGCCCCCAACCAATAGGAGTTGGAGCCTTCGAACGGATGCGCGTAATTGCGATTCCCAACTTGGACATTGACAAGCGTCGTGAGCAGCACAAACAATCTGCCCCATGTAGTGGACATGGTGCATTGTCATGCGAAAACCGTTTCGATGGATGTTCGCGTCAGTAACATTGCTGTCATTGCTGTTCGGCGTATCCATGATGTGCAGCGCGCAGGTTGCGAAAAAGAGCAACTTGCCCAGCGGGAAATCTCGTCCCTTAGATCAATTGGTGAAGGCGGTTGATCAGCGCGGAAGCGACACGATGTTGAGCGGCTACGTCGCCTTCATTATGGGCGTCGCTCAGAACTACTTTGAAATGGTTCCGGCGAAGGCGATCGCCTTGCAGAGCGGTCCGGAACGCTCGAAGTTATTATGCCTCGTCCGAAAGCAGCAACAGGTCACCGTGCTGATGATCGAAACGCTCGGAAACGATATTACGGCGTTTGCAACAACGCCGGATGGGGTGCTCAAGCGGGCGGCCCGCGGTATGAAATATCAAGAGTTCGACAACATTCCCTGGAACCTGGCGTTAAAGTCGTTTGAATCGGAGAAGAAATTCTGGCTGGAGCAGACGAACGCCAACGAGAATAGCCGTAAAAAACAGTAGCAATACGCGGCTGCTATAGCCAGCAAACGCCTGCTGCGGCGGCATGAACATGCATGTTATCTCGTACCTTTATGGTTTACACGTAACCCGCAAAGGTGTTCCAAAACGGAACTTAACACACCCCCGGTTGATGTAGCTCACATAGGCTGGGTTAGAACTGTGATTCAATCCTCAATGGTTACCCCATCTCCTAGGTTCGAAGCGCACCGGCTCAGGGCCTGATCAAACTGGGCCCGCGGACGCCGTGCCTGTTCCCCGCAGGGTGCTGCGTTTGTGACTGCGCTTGCGAGCGTAGTATGAACGTCCGCTCGTTTCTGTGCTGGATTCTGTGTCTATCCTTTCTGTTAACCCAAGACGGCTTTGCGCAGCTCCCGCAAAATATCGTTGGTGACGGGAAGACCAAGACAAACGTCGACGTAAAGGGAAGCATCACCGACGTTACCACTGAAACCATTCGTGGTGCGAACGCGTTTAACTCCTTCAGCTACTTCAATGTAGCCTCCGGTAATACAGTCAACTTGTTCTTGCCCACGGGCACGGACAACCTGTTGAACCTGATCAATTCCCAGAGCACCATCGACGGACTCCTAAATTCCATCAAGAACGGCCAAATTGGCGGGAACGTCTTCTTCATTAACCCATACGGCGTCATCATCGGCACCAGTGGTGTCATCAATGCCGGGTCTCTGGTGATTGTGACCCCTACAGCCAGCTTCACGGACCAGTTTTTCCGGTCCGTTGACGATCCTTCGGACGAAGCTACTGCCGCCATACTGGACGGTACCGTACCGATCAGTTCGGATGGGTTGATCGTTGTACGCGGAAAGATCAATGCCCTCAGCAATATCAGGCTTGCTGCGGGAACTGTAACGAACTCCGGCGCGATCGATTCAGGAGCGGTATACGTCGTTACCAAGCCGGATTTCAGCGATGTAGTGAACATGAACGGACTCCAGGATGGAACGGGGCTCAGCATTGTAGGCGGGAACATCGAGATCGTAGGAACTGAGAAAATTGAGGCGGGCGGCACGATCAGTACTCGAAAGCTGGGAGCTTCGGGACAATCCACCGGCAATTCGGGGAACCTTGCGATCTCCGCTCCAACGATCAATGTGAACGATGGCGCTTCACTTCTGGCGGGTGTCAACAACCAAGGCGGTACCAGCTACATCGGCGGCAACGTGTTGCTGCAGGCTAAAGAGAGAATCATAAGCAGCTTCGAGATGAGCATTGCCGACGTCTTCCAGAACCAGAGGAGCGACACCAAGATTACGGTCGGCACTGCGACAATCAATGGCAAAGACGTAACCATCACAGCCGCCTCCGACACTGAAAAGTCCACGACGCTTGAACCTCAAGATATGGAGGATCCAAACGATCCGTCGAAGAACCTGCCTACGATCATTCCGGAAGGACTTTCATTTGTTGTCAGTGAAGCCAAGCAGTTGTTGCCTCCTATTGAGGGTCTAGCGGCGGCGGTGATCTCCCCGGCGAAAGCCGAGATCAACATTGGCGCAGCAAACATTACGGCATCGAACGACGCGAAGATCGAGGCGAAGGCCACCGCAGAGACAACAATCAAAGCGGCTGGCGTGTACGTCTCTTACGGGAAAACAGACGCGACTGCAAAGGTGAACGTCGGCAGTGGTGCGCAGATTACGGCCGGTAATTCACTGACACTGAATGCTGAAACTTCAAACAAGCTCGAAGTCGAAGCCCAGCCGATCACCGGGATGGTACTGAAGTTCGCGGAAAAGGAGCGCACGCAGACCGGGCCGACGATCGCTGTGGCCTATGGGAAAGGCATTTCGACCTCCACGGCTGGCGTTGAATCGGGCGCCACATTGCAGGGCAAGACTGTAATCGTCACTTCAAAGAACGAAAACGAATTCAAAACCAAGGTGGATGCGAAAAGCTATTCGGGAACGACGGCCGGAGGAGCAGCCGGAGTCGCGATTGGTGACTACGATTCGACCAGCCATGCGTATGTAAACGGGTCGGTCACGACGACGCAAGCCCCAACTAGTGCAACCGATACCACGGGCAGCCTGACGGTGAGCGCGACGAGCACGAATAAGACTGAGACAAGCGCGGAAGCCAGTGTGAAGGAAAACAAGAATCCTA
The DNA here is from genome assembly GCA_035561515.1 of Terriglobales bacterium. NCBI lineage: Bacteria > Pseudomonadati > Acidobacteriota > Terriglobia > Terriglobales > Terriglobales bacterium. The sequence continues at coordinate 171,749 of DATMXP010000018.1, forward strand.
CAGATGGCGACCAGCAGAAGAATGACAAGTCGATTTCCGATGCCGTTGACAGCAAGAAGACCGATCAAGACGCGGGTGAATCTTCAGCAAAGCTCTCTGCGGCCGGAGCTGTGACGATTGTCAGCAGCAACAACGAAGCGCATGCCTCGATTGGCACAGGTGCAAGCCTTGTTGCACTGGGGGATTTCAATCTGAACTCCCTGGCAAGCGAAGAGATTACGGTGAAGACGAAGGCGGAATCGTCCGAAGCGTCGCTCTCTGTTGGCGGAGCTGTTGCCATCACGAACTATACGAACACGGCGGAAAGCGTGATCGGCAGTGGCGCCGAGGTGGATGCAGGACGGAATCTCGGAGTCAAAGCCGATGCGAACGTAGTGAATCCGAACATCGATTTCCTGATGGACCTGGCTTTGGGCGGGGACTTCGATAAGGATCGTGCGCTTGAGCTAGGTAAGGATATCCTCACCAACTTTATCGAGAATCTCGTGAGTTCGGACGAGAAAGGCTGGAAGGGCAAGCTCTGGGATGCGACCAAAAGCACTTTCTTCGACACTTTCCTCAATACGCAGGTTGAGAGCACCGGTGCGGCGAGTGCGAGCGGAGGGCTCGGCATCGGAGGCAACGCCGAATTCCTGACCATAAACAACAAGGCGACTGCTGCAATCGACTCCGCCAGCATTAATCAGAAGTCGCAGTACAGAAATGATTCGCAACTGGTGGCACTAACAGCGAACGGTCACGTACGCACAGGCAATTCTGCCGGAGTGAGCACCGAGACCGAGCAAGAGAATCAAAGCGGCAGTGGTTCCGGAAGCGGTTCTGGCAGCAGTTCCGGGACCAGTGTCGGTATCGGTGGCTCCTACAGCGAAGCGAACTACACCAATACCGTAAAGGCGTATATCGCCGACGGCGCGAAGGTCGCTGGAAGCGGGCTCGACGTAAAGGCGAACTCCTCGAATCTGTTTGTGAACTGGGCGAGTGCCGGATCTGAAGGACAATCCATTGGGATCTCTGGCGTGTTTGGCAAGTTCACCCTGAACAACACCACGGATGCACATATTGAGGAGGGAGCAACCGTAGATGTTTCGACATCTGCGCCGGGCGCCAATGCAGACGTGAACGTCGAAGCCCACAGTGAAAACTACGGTCTGTTTGCGCAGGGTGTCACGAGTTCTGCCAGCACGTTTGGGCTTGGTGCTTCGGTTGGAGTGAATAAGGTCACCGACCTGACGACCGCCTACATCGGTAACACGACCGGCGACGTGACCGCAGGTGGCACGATTACGGCAGATAACGTGCTGGTGAATGCTATTTCGAAGGAGCGCTTCTTTGGTCTGGCTTACGGCTACATGGCGACGAAAGAGGATTCGCAGGCCGATAAGAAGGATGCAAAGGAGGGCGGCGGAAAAGGATATGGGTTCGGTATCTCCGGGAACATAGTTCTGAACACATTGATTCAGACCGTCGACTCCCATATTTCCGATGCCGATGTTACAGCGCGAAAGAATCTGAATGTGAAAGCAGCGACGGAGTCCTTATTTGCGGGGCTCTCCGGCACGCTGATAACGACGAGTTCGGGCGGCCTTACCGGCGCATACAGCCAGAACACCCAAACGCGCACCACCAAGGCTTACCTGGACAGCGCACTCATCCACGCCGTCGATGTAGCCGTTAAGGCTGAGTCGAAGGACCTGTTCTTTGCCGTGTCGGCTGGAGGTTCGTTCTCTGGCAAATACGTCAATGTTGCAGGGTCGGTGAACAACAACTCGATTACCAATATTACGACGGCAGCGATCGACGACAAATCCGACGTCACTCCGACGGGCACGCTTGCCGTGGATGCCAGTAACAGCGACCTGATCGTGACGGTGGCCGGCGCAGTAACTACGAGCGGAAAGCTTGCAGTCGGTGCCGGGGTTGATATCGAGGACCTTGATAACACGGTGACGGCCCGGATCAACGACTCCAAGGTGGAAGGAAGCAAGAATGTTCAGGTCACGGCAAAGGACAAGAATGACATTTATTCCTTTGCGGCTGCCCTGGCCGTTGCCAGCGATATCGATATCGGCGGGGCAACTGTTATATGGGACGTCGACAGCAACACGCAGTCGATCATCGGCACAGGATCCAACGTCAGCACCCCCGACAACCTGCTGGTAACTTCCTCGAATGACCTCTGGATGCTTGAAGTCGCAGGTAACATCGGCGGCGGCGAAAAAGCTGGCGTCGGTGTCTCCGCAGTGGTCAACACAATTGACCTGACCAGTAAAGCCATCATCGAGGGTGGGGCCACGGTTGAGGCTGACGGAAATGAGACTCCAGCGGCGAATGCCAATTCGGGCGTCATGCTGTCCGCCTCAAATAAAGAGACACTGAAGACGTTTGCTGCCGGCGCGGATGGAGGCGGCAAGGCAGGTGTGGCCGGTTCTGCGGTCGTCAACATTCTAACCGACAACACTGAAGCGTCAGTTGGCTCCGGCGCAAAGGTGAATGAGGACACAAGCAACGCCAATCCGAACCAGACGGTTGCGATCCTCGCGTCTGACAGCACCGACATCCTTTCGGTTGCGGGCGGAGCTGCGGGCGGCGGCAAGGCTGGTATTGGTGCGGGTGCAGATGTCGGCGTCATTGAGAAGCATACGAAGGCGACTGTCGATGATTCGGCTGTGATCAATGCGTTGAACGACATTGTTATCAAAGCAATGTCGGACGAGTCGGTATTCTCCGTCGCTGCGGCTCTCTCCGGAGCGGGGTCATTTAGTTTGGGTGTCTCGGCGTCGGTTTACGTCCTTACCAATGAAACGAAAGCGTACGTAGGCGCTGCAAATCTGGACGCCGGAGACAGCGCTCTGATTTCCGCACAAGATGACACTCACCTGATCCTCCTCGACGGCAACATCGGCGGCAGCGGTTCGACATCCGTAGGTGCTTCCGGGGCCGTTACTGTGATTGACAAAGACACGACGGCGACCACCGGCGCTGTGATCATCAATGCCAGAGGGAATGGCTCACCCGACGAGACGGCTGCCGGAGTTGCGGCCAACAATGGGCAGTTCAATCTCAGTTATCCGAGCTACGCCAGCAAAGAGGTCGGCACGTTCGAGCCACCTGACGCGACGCAATCTGACGTAGATAAAGACAATCTCAAACTGACTGACGTATTCGAAGACAAGGTCTTTACCGGTCATCGCACGGCAACACCTGTCACTACGCAGGTGCAGGGTGTCGCCGTCACGGCAACTTCGACGAATGACCTGCTTACGCTTGCTGCCGGCGGACAGGCGTCCGGCAGCTTTGCGGTTCCGATCTCAGCAGGCGTCAACATCATGGATGACACCACAACGGCCACGATCGGCAAGAACGCGCAGGTTAATCAGACGAAAGGCAGCGTGGCCCCCAATGACCAACAGTCGGTGCTGGTAGCCGCCGGCAGCGATTACGGCCACTTCGGGGTTGCCGGCGGAATTGCCATTTCGGGCACGGGCGCGATCGTGCCGGCGGCAGACCTGAACTTTGTGGAACTGAAGACCACCGCCAACATCGGTGAGAATGCGAAAGTAACTGCTGAGAAGGATGTCAGTGTTAAAGCGCTCGCCCAGGAGGACTTCTACTCGATTGCGGGCGCAATTGCCGGGAGCGGTCAGTTCACACTCGCAGGCTCTGTTTCGTTGATCAAACTCGACAACATCACAAAGGCGTTCATCGACAAAGATGCCACTGTGAAGGCTGGTAACAATATTGAAGTAAAGGCCCAAGACGATACTGATGTTGACATCCTCGCAGGTGCCGGATCTCTCGGCCTTGGTGTTGGAGGTCTGGGCGGGTCGGTTGGAATCTCGCTTATTAATAAAGATACGGACGCGTACATTGGCACCGGTGCCAGCACCGATGCAAATGCCCTCACGAATGTCTGGGCGGATACGTATGAGAACCTCCGCACGTTCGCTATCGCGGGATCGGCCGGTATGTACGTCGGCATTGCAGGCGCAGTCTCAGTCGAAGTCGTTAACTCCGACACCAGCGCCGCAATCATGTCCGACGCGAAGGTAAACCAGAACGTCAGTACCTCGGAGCAGGACGTCAAGGTGCAGGCAGAGAACCTCTCCGACATAGGAACCTTTAATGGTTCGTTAGGAGTGAGCATCGGCGGCGGCATAGCGGGTGCCGTAGACGTAGGGAGCATCAAAAACGACACATCGGCCAGTATTGCGTCGGCCACTGTGGATGCCGGCAGAGATGTTGGTGTAACGGCGACTCAGAGCCGCGACATTGAAAGCGACGACCTCAGCATTGGTGGAGGCCTCGTCGGCCTTGCTGCTTCAGTTGCCGTCTGGGGTGTCAGTTCGCAGGTGGACGCCAATTCACTGAAGTCGGATACGTACCACCCCGATGGCGAGAACAAGGGCAACTACTCTGATGTACAGAGCTTTACAGACGATCAGATCACATCGGACTCCTCAAACAGTACGACCAGCGTGCTGATCGGGAAGCTAACTGGGGCCGACACCACAACCACGCAAGGTGAGCACTTGGCCGATGCGGCCAGTCGTGTGAGTAAAAAGACAGAGGGCAGTCCGGTCACGACCGAGCTGACCTCCACAGTTACGACAAACGGTACAACAGCACAAATCATCGGTGGTGATGTGACCACGGGAGGTGCGCTGAACGTCAAGGCACAGGACGACTTGAAGCTGGTGATGGCCACTGGATCGGGCGCTGTTGGCGTGGGCGGCGTGGGTGGCGCGGTCAACGTGGCTGACGTTGGCACCAACACCGCAGCGACGCTCAATAGCAATGTGAACGCCACCGGAAACGTGAGTGTTACGTCCAGTCGAACTGCAAACTTCGACGGCTTCCAACTTGCGCTGCAGGCGGGTGTCATCGGATTGGGTGCAGCTTATGGCGAACTGAACGACACCAGCACCAACATTGCATCTTTGGGCGGCACTTTGAGCAGCACCAACGGCGTGCTGGTGGATTCCAATACGTATCGCGACTTTTGGATGCAAAGCGCTCAGGGTGGCATCGGCCTTGCGATCGCAGGAGCCTCTATCGCCACAATCGATGCCGGAGGCAGCACTAAAGCTGTGATCGAGGCGAATACTCAGGTTGGGCAGGACGAAGAAAAGGAGGTCCAATCTCTCCAGGTCACGAGCACCGACAACACCACCGCAACCTCAGACGCATGGGCTGTTGGTGGTGGAGCATTGACTCTTCAGGGTGCCGTGCCCATCGCCAAGGTAAAGGGAGAAACGAGTACCACGGTCGGGAACTCGGCCATGGTGAATGTGCAAGGCTCGTTGTCGGTTACTTCTGCGGCGAATCAGACGGCCAAAGCCGACGCACACGGCTTCCAGATTGCTCTCGCAAAAGCGGGAGGATCGTACGCCACCGCATCAGCTGAATCGATCTTGGCGACGTCCATCGGCGAATCAGCTCAGCTCGGAGCGGGTGGAAGTGTTGAGATCAAGGCGACCTACAACGAATTGCCAACAGCTCAGGTTAGCGCATCAGGGACGACGTCAGGCGGCAGCCTGCTTGGGCTAGACGGATCGAGCAGTTCTGCATCGGCTACGCCAAATGTCAGCGTCAAGGTGGGCAAGAACTCGACCATTGTCGCCGAAGACGGAGATCTCGCCATTTCCTCACAAGCCGCGAAACGGGCGACTGCGACCGCGAGCGCTGAGAGTATCGATCTGTTGAAGTTCTCAGGTACCACATCAGCCAGTTCCGCGGTTGGCAACACGAACACCGTGTCGATTGCCGAAGGAGCATCGGTAAGCGGCAATAACGTCAGCATTGCTGCCGATACAACTAGCGTGGCGAGCACCCCGACGGTTGTGGGATCTGCATACGGTATTGCGGATTACAACACCACCGTCGGCAAGGCATACGTGACGGGAAGCACGTCAACGAGTATTGCGGGCGACGTCACCGCAGATGACAATGCAGTGATCCGGGCCACGGTAGCCGAGCGTGCTGTCGCAAAAGTGTATGGTGTGGCCGACGCCGGCCTAGCTGCCGGAGCAACGGTTAGGAGTTACGCAGGTGCTCCGGACAGAACGACGTCCGTTGATACACCGGCGGTTTCGATCGAAGGCACCAGCTCAGTTAGCGCCAAAAATCTGACGGTGCGTGCAGAGATAACAAAACTCCAGGTCGAAGCAGACTCTGACAGCTACACTTCGGCAGTTGCAGATACGTCGCCCACTGCTGAAGCATATGTCTACGTAATCGCCAACCCAAGCGTCACGATTCAATCGGGTGCTGAACTCATAGCCCCTGACAGCATGACGCTTTCCGCAATACTGAATCCCGACGCGGACCTAGTTCATACCTACAGCACCACTTACGCCGAAATCATGAACCTGGGGTTCACCGGCAAGCTCACGAGCATAGCCGAGAATTGGACGACCTTCGATCCAAGCGTGAACGTCGCTGACGGAGCGACGTTGCGGACGGCCAGTTTGACGATCGAGTCGAAGGTGCCTGAGCAATCGGATGACCCGAACGCACCGAAGGTCTACATCAAGGATGCGCAGGCGAAGGGCACCACGGTAGTGACTTGGGTCCTAACGAAAGTCCAGTCGGTAGTTAATGCCATCTTCGGGTGGATTCCCTTCGTCCGGAAGATCATTAAATGGATATTCAAGTGGGTTGCGGAGATCACCCACTCCGACCAGATCATTGAGGCACGGGGAGATTACTTCACTGGACCTGCGATTCACATGAATGGCACGTTGTACCAGGGGATGCCGACAAGCTTCAGTCCGTACCTGGTGGTAGACCCTAACGGCAATATCACGAACGCGACCAGTCTTACGGCCGCCGCTGACGGGACCGGAAACATTGTTGTCAGCGACATCGTCAACAACCTGAAAGCTGCAGTCACAATGAACGCGCCGGGTGGTGTTGTCGATGGCGACTTCGACATTCATCAAAACAATGCGTTCCAGTCGGTGACGTTGATCAACAATTCGATCTACAACCTGATCGTGAACTCCATCACCCCACTATCTACAAATGGCGGCGAAGCGAACCTGAACGTAGATGCCAATGATGTCTCGAACCTGCGCTACACGTTCGTCGCTGAGAACTTGCCGACTCCAATCACGGTTCAGAACAACAGCACTTCGAACGTCGTCTTCAACGGCACTATTTCCAATGCATCCGGCGAACTTGATGTAACGAACACCGGCGGAAGCATCCTGGGAACGGCGAGTGGCTCGTTGCAGGCCCACGACATATCACTTGCTGCAAACCATGGCAGCATCGGAAATTCGACGTCGCCTCTGAACATGTGGCTGGTGTCCGGTAACCCCGCGGCGCAATACGACACGGCGGGTAATCCGACCTTAACCGCTCTTGCCGGACGCGACATAAACGCGAACATCATCGCTACCGAGTATGTCTCCTTACCGGAAGCTGTTCCGGGCCGGCAGGTTGCGGCCGAGATCAACTCCGTTCTCGCCGGTGGTAAGGTGAACCTCAATCTTTCAGGCCAGGTTTTGCTGGCCACTCAAGTTGAAAACACAATCGACCTCAGCTCGCACCCCGCGACGGGCGTTTTCAACTTCAACAACGAGTTCACCGCAGCCGGCGATATCAATCTTGCGACTGCGTCGGGCACGCAACTGAATGTTAACGGGACCATGACAAGCGGTCTCACCGACATTGACTTCGCGATCAATGCGGACGGATCGACGGATCCGTCGAAGATCAATTGGGCAGAGTCGATTGACGGGCAAAATGTGAATGTTACTTCCATCCAGCAGGCAGGTGGACACATCGCTGTTACAGGCGATGCAGTACTCGGCGGCGCCGGAACGATGAAAGTACTGGATGGGTACAGTCATATTGCCGTCAACAACAAATCGTCCCGCACATTGACCATAGGCGATCTGAATGTGGGCACGCGTACCAACGGCAGCATTCAGATAAACGGCGTTGCCGCGCCGTTGAATGGCAATCTCGGAACGGTCAACACGGCTAGCTATGGGTACGGTTCGGGATTGGTCAACGTCACGAACGAGGGTGCGTCGGACGTTGTTCTGACTGGAACAATATCCAATCCAACCGGCACTACCTCGATCGCGAACGCGCTGGGCAATATTACTCGCGCAGGCACATCGCAGGTCGTTCAAACGAAGGACTTGTCTGTTGCCGCTACGAACGGCCAGGCGGGTTCGACCGCACTGCCGCTAAATGTGCAAATGAATGGGGGCAGCGCCACCATCAATGCGAAGTACGACGTTGGTCTCAATGCTGTTTCCGGTGACTTAAAGGTGGCAAGCATTACGTCGACCGCAGGGGATGTAGCGGTCACAGTCAAGGCAGGGAAGATTGATGTGAGGGCGATCAATGCCTTGTCAGGGCTTGTGAGTTTGTGGGGAACGGGATCGATTCTGAATGCGGACAATCGCGAGACCAGCAATATTGCTGCGAATTCAGTCGATCTGGTCTCGACCACTGGCAGTATCGGAACCGCTACTACCGCTTTGAACCTCAACACCGCGCAGGGCGGCAGCATTTCGGCCCAGGCCGCTACCGGTATCAACATCGTTGAGACTACCGGCAATATGAATGCCCTGAGCGTGAGGTCAAATGCTGGGAACGTTTCACTGACATCGCAGGATGCGGACTTAATCGTCGGTATCATCACTGCGAACACCGGAAACGTAGTCCTCGACGCTTATGGTTCCATCCTGAGCGGCGGTGGGATCACGCCTTCCGCCATCGATGGTTCGCTGCTTGCAGATGTGATCGGGAACAACCTCAATTTCAAAGGACAGACTGGAAGCATCGGCACCGAGGAGAATCCGATCTATGTTGACGCGGGTTCCTCCGGAACCATAACAGCAGCGGCCAACAATGACATACATGTGGTCGAGATATCGGGCGACCTCAATGCCAATTCGGTAACCTCGGCGGAGGGCGACATTACGCTTGGAGTAGAGGACGGTGACGCGAATCTGGATACTGTCGCGGCAACCAGTGGCGACGTGGCGGTGGTTGCGAACGGATCCATTCTGAACGCAGGCAGCGCGACAAGTCCGAACGTGTCGGGACAGAACCTGCTATTGAATGCCAACCAAGGCACCATCGGTGAATCCGCGAAAGCCTTGGTGACATCGGCATACGGTTCAACCGAGACGTTTGCGACAGACGGCATCTTCCTGCATCAGCTTAGGGGCCGAATGATCGCGCCCAGCGTGAGCAGCGATGGCGACATCGACGCGACGATTGACTTCGATACGGTTGACCTCCAACTGCTGTCCGCGCCGGACAATGTTGCGTTGGTAGTGAACGGAACCAAACTGAACATCGATACAGTGGAAGATCCCACAATCCTGAAGATCAACCTAACTGGCACCGGCGGCACCACTACGATCGGTGAACTCTACGCCGGCAAGTATGTGTATATCCTTTCGGATTACCTGAGTATTGGCCGGTTCGTTCACACGAGCATGGAACCCATATTCTTTGACATCATGACCACCCTCGGTGGACCGAACCTAAGACCGATTGAGCCCGGCGTGGCGGCGGCGAGCTCTGCAGCCGCTAATCAGGAGCGGTTGGTTAAGGAGAAGCTGGATCCAGCTAACAGGCCCGCATCGCCAGAAACCACGGTGACGGACAAAACTGTAAGTGCGGCGATGGAAGGAGGTGCGCAATGAAAGCGAAGCGCGTGCTGTCCATCATCATCGTTCAGGTGGTCCTATTTTGTGTGTCGCTGTACTCACAAGTACCTTTGGGAGTCGAGCCCGGCGCCGTGCAACACGGCTCCAGGCAGGTACTCGACCACTATGAATCCACAAGCAAGATCTCCGTCCCCTTCACGCTGACAAGCCCTATCAGCGGCAACACGAATCTCAACGCGAGCGCTGTGGCTCCGGCGAGCACTACGGTTGAGATGGTGCTGCTGAATCGCGTGGTCACAGACGCATCCGACATATTGAATTCTGACGACATTCGCGGCGTGACCTCAAAGTATGAGGGCCGGCAGGTATCCATTTCCGAACTCAACGGAATGGTTGCCGACCTGAATGACCTTTACTCGAAGAAGGGATTCACGATGGCGAGAGCGGTCTTGCCACCCCAGTCTGTGCAGGACGGTGTGGTCAGGGTTCGCCTGGTGGAAGGGCGTATCGGCGAAGTCTTCGTCCAAACCGGCACGCATACCCACAACTCCTACGTATTGAACCGTATTCCGCTCAAGACTGGCGAACTGATCGACGTGAATGAACTTCAACGCACGCTGGCGTACTTCAACGCCACAAACGACTTGAAGTTGCATGCGGAGCTTCAACCGGGGCGCGCGTTCGGAACCGCGAATGTCGTTTTGCAGGGCGAAGGGCCGGAAGACGCCGAAGTCACGTTCTTTTTCGACAACGCCGGACGCGACACCATCGGGAATTACAGAGGCGGAACGATGGTGCGCTTCAACAGCCTATTTGGAAACCGTGATCCCCTTTTGGTTGGATTCCTGGGAGCAAACGGTACGCTGTCCGGTTTCGGTAGCTATAGCGTCCCCTTGGGCTTGCACGGATTAAGGATCGGCGGCGGATTCGATTACAACACAATCGAGATAAATTCCGGACCTCTCGAAAGCGTTGGAATCGTAGGCCATGCATTTGATGCGACATTGCGGCTTACCAGTCCGTTGGTCGCACACAGCACCACAACATTGAATGGATTCGCCACTGCCCATCTGAAGAAATCGCTCCTGCAAAGTGAGGGCTATCCTCTTACACACACGCGCGTGAGAAGTATCGAAGTTGGAGCGGACTTTCAGAAGTTCGACAATCATGGTCTCTGGTACTTCAGTAACATGATCAACACCGGATTCCACGATTTGGGCGGCAGCAATACCTTCCTTCGTTATAACGGCACGGTTGCACGGGTGTTCACGTTTAGAAACAACATGCGAACCATCCTCCGCGCCTCTGGACAGGCAAATGCACTGGACCCTCTGCCTCCTATCGAACAATTCCAAATTGGCGGCGTTGCAACGGTTCGGGGATATCCGGAAGGGAGGTTGATTGGTAATAACGGGATGAACCTCACAGGCGAATTCAACATCCCGATGCGTGTTGGCGAAAAGGACCTTTTAGGCACCTACTTATCGAAGCGACTGACGCTAGCTCTGTTTGTGGATCATGGGAAGGTATTCGACGAAGGGTTCAGCGACTCCATTTACGATCATATGACATCACTTACGAGTGCCGGGTTTGGGGTTTCCTTCAACCTGCCGATGCGGCTTACGGGAAGAGTCGATGTAGGTTTCCCGCTCCAAAACCGGAATGGCATCAGCAGTGTCGGAGTGAACTTCTACTTACAGACGACATACCCGTTCTCGAGGATGTGGAACCGCAATAAGTAGGGAGACATTCGCCGCACTGCTTTTACTCAGTCGGCCTCTGCTGTAAACGGGCAAGATTGGTCCTGGCAACTTCTGACCCGCTTTGCACTGCGGTCTTGTACCAGTGGATTGCCTGGTCCCGATTAGGGGGAACTCCTTTCCCCAGTTCATATAATTCGCCAAGCGTGATCTGTGCCTCTGTTACGCCGTGTCTCGCGGCACGCTGAAGCCAGTGATGAGCTGCATTCAGATCGGCTGCAATTCCACGACCAAGTAGGTACATCTTTCCGAGCGTGTATTCGGCGGGAGGATAGCTTTGCTCTGCCGATAGTTTTTCAAGGCGGAAGGCTTCCGTCTCGTCCTGTTGCGCACCGCGACCGGTGCTGTAATGGAGCGCGAGGTTGGCAAATGCCGGAGCGAAGTTCTTCCGTGCTGCCTGACTGTACCAGTGTACGGCGGCCTCGTCGCTCTTTGCGGTGCCTTTGCCATTTGCATACATGTAACCTACGTTGTTCTGGGCCATGGCGAATCCAGCCACTGCCGACCGCAGGTACCAGCGAAAAGCCAGGGCATCGTTTTGTTCGACACCGCATCCAGTGGCATACAGAACCCCGAGATTGTTCTGCGCTTGTGGGTTGCCACGGTGCGCGGATTTCTCATACCAGCGGAATGCCTCAGCGCAATCGCGCGAGACCTGCTCACCTTTTTCAAATTCCAATCCAAGCAAGTATTGCGCATCAGGATCGCCGGAATTCGCCTTCTTTTCCAGACCACATAAGGATTTTGCTGACTCACATGCGCTCTGAGCGCGAGCTATGGAAGGTGCAAAAAGCAAGAACGGAATTACTAAAGCAATAAGCCACATATAGATCACCGGGGACGACTCAGTAAAACAGTCGCGTGCTCTGAACTGTGTAGGAGATCTTGCTTGGGCAGTGACCTTAGCCCGATCGGGGGATGCTGTCAAACAGGGAATGACACTAGAGACAGTCGGATGGACAAATTCGGGAATTCCTCCTGCCCATCTGAGACTTCAGTGCGCAGCAACCCTGAAACCACCTTAGGAATCCTAGTGCAAGCGGTGCCATTGGCGGGTGGCACAAGCTTCAGTTAGGCGGGTGCGAGGATTCGACCAGCAAGACATGCTCACCTTCAGGGTGGAGACATACCGAGGACCTTGCGTCCGCGCTCCTCGGCACATCTCTGCCTACTACTTTTGCTCATATTTGTTCTGACCGGGCGACTGGAATCCTTCGCGCAGGGAACTCAGGGCACAAGCAGCGCGGATACGTCGCTTTCTCCGGATGCTCAGCCTTCGACGAGTGCCGATGAGGTCATTTCTGCCTTACAACAGGATCCTGAGTTACGATCCGAGCTTCGCCGGACCGTAGCGGAAGCGCTTCGTGCACGTGGCACGAATATCAGCGAAGACCAGATCACGGACTCATTGCTGTATGCGCAAATCCAGAACGACCCAACTGCCCGTGCTCGTGCTGCCGATTTCGTGCGAAATAGGGGCAAACTCTCTGACGAACAGCCAGAGGTTTCCAACGATGGGAAGACACCGAAGAAGGAGCTGAACAAAGCGGCAACTCCCCGACCGATGGAAACGCGGCGCCCACGTTACGAAGCTCCTCCCGAGCCCGTCCTCAAGCCGGATAAAAGCCTTCCATACACCGATATACCTTCGCTTTCTGATCTTTATAAACAGCTGCCACGAACGGACCAGCCTCTTGAGCGGTTCGGACAACGGTTCTTCCGGGACGAGGCGCCGCCTGTCTCGCCGGCCGACGTGCCGGTTGGTCCCGACTATGTCCTTGGACCGGGCGATACGGTGCAGATCATTCTTACCGGCAGCATCAATCAAACTCTTCAGCGCGTGGTTGACCGCACAGGTCGCGTCATGCTGCCCGAGGTTGAACCGGAGCTGATTTCGGGCAAGACAGTGGAGCAGGCGCGCGCTCAGATTGAACGCTCCCTTGATCGCGTTTACAACCGCATAAAGGTCAATCTGTCAGTAACACGTCTGCGAACAGTGCGGGTGTATGTAGTCGGCGATGTGAGCAATCCTGGCGCTTATGACCTCAGTTCGCTGGCGACCCCACTCAACGCAGTAGAAGCCGCTGGTGGCCCGACTCGAATCGGTTCGCTTAGGACGGTTCGCCACATTCGCGGCCATGATTTGGTAAGCGAAATTGACCTGTACGACCTGATGCTCAAGGGCGTTACTGGCGACTTTGCTTCGATGCGCTCGGGGGATTCCATTCAAGTGCCGCCTGCCGGAACGCAGGTGGCCGTGACTGGAGCAGTAAAGCGGCCGGCTATCTATGAATTAAAGGGCGAGCGTTCTCTCCAGGATGTACTCAATCTCGCTGGCGGAGTATTGCCGAGCGGTCGATTGAACGAGATCCAGGTTGAGCGGATTGAAGCACACGAACGACGCACGACCGTGAAGCTTCAGGCGGACGACAAAACCCAGAATCTCTCTGCGGCCCTTTCATCTTTCGAAATGAAAGACGGCGACAGGGTGACGGTATTCTCCATCGCTCCGTCGGCAGACGCGACGGTTTACCTGGAAGGACATGTACTGAACCCGGGCAGGCGGCCATTTAGTCAGGGAATGGACGTGCGTTCGCTGATTCAGTCATATCGAGAGTTGCTCCCGGAGCCCTCAGAAAAAGCCGAGATCGTTCGGTTGGCGCCTCCAGATCTCCGGCCCGTGGTGATTCAGTTCAATTTGCCGGATGCATTGACAGGAAAAAAAACAGTCCAGCTTTCGGAATTCGATACGGTCCGCATTTACGGGCGCTACGAACAGGACGCTCCGAAGGTTTCGATTTATGGCGAAGTGGTAAAGCCGGGGTCATACCCGCTTGGCCGGGGGATGACCGTTACGCAGTTGTTGACCATGGCAGGCGGCTTCAAACGCGGTGCGTTAACCGATTTCGCCGACTTGGCCAGCTACGCCGTTGGTGGGAACGGCACTGTGCAGATAGAGCAAAAGACCGTCGACCTGAGTCAGGCACTGCAAGACCATCAGGCAGACGTTCCCCTCAAGGCGGGAGATGTTCTGACCATTCGACAGATAACTGGCTGGACCGATATTGGTGCCTCCGTGGTTGTTTCCGGTGAAGTCGCCAGGCCGGGAACCTACGGCATTGTCGAGGGTGAGAAGCTAAGCTCGCTTCTAAAACGCGTTGGGGGACTTCGCCCAACCGCATATCCATCGGGTGCACTTTTTCAACGAGAGCAGGTCCGTGAGCTTGACAAGCAATCCCGGGAAACGCTGATCAAGCGCGTAGAGGCCGCGCAGCCGCCCGTCGGAGGCGCAAACGCCGGCGAAGCCAGTGCGCTGATGGCCGCGTTTGTGGCGCAAAGGCAACAGATCCTCAGTCGATTGAAAGCCGAACCACCAAGTGGGCGCATGGTGATTCGTATCTCAAGCGACATCAGCAAGTGGGAGAACACTCCCGCGGATATCGAGTTACGCGCAGGAGACACGCTCTTCATTCCCAAGCGCCCTGGTTTTGTTCTTGTTCATGGCCAGGTAAACAATCCCAACGCCATGACTTACGTGCCAAGCAAAAACGCGGGCTGGTATCTGCGCCGCGCCGGAGGAGCAACCGATTCTGGCAACAAAGGCAAAGCTTTCATCATTCGTGCAGACGGTTCTGTCGTCGGCGAGGGCAGCGGTACGGGATGGTTTCGCACGAACGTGCTATCAACCACGCTCTATCCCGGCGACACGGTGGTAATTCCTGAGAAGACGATTGGGAGTTCGATGGCCTGGCGAAGTCTTCTTACGGCAGCTCAACTTGCGGCCAATCTCGCTATCACTGCACGGGTAGTAACGAGTTTCTAGCGATGCGAGGAGTGATTTTGGTGCTCGTCCTTGGCGTCTTGTTCGGCATTCCGATGCAGGCTCAAAAATTCGAGGAATCTCGAAATCCTGCATACATGGCTTCGCCATGGGTGCCGCTCGACAGCTGGGTCTACCCAGCCTTGGAGAAGTTGACAGCCCTGGGATACGTGCAAACTTCGTTTTTGAGTCTGCGGCCATGGACGCGTATGGAATGTGCCCGGCAGATTGAGGAGGTCGATGAACTTCTGGAAACGTCACGGTCCCAAGATGATGACGTGAAACGAATTTTGGCGGATCTTCGCAACGAGTTCGCACCGGAGATTGCACGTTTGAACGGCGAGCGAAATGTGGAAGCCTCTGTCGAGAGTGCCTACACCCGTTTTACAGGGATCGCGGGTCCTGCGTTATCCGACGATTTCCATTTCGGCCGCACAGTTGTGAATGATTACGGACGACCGAACCGCAGGGGTGCGAACGAAATTGTTGGCCTGTCGGCCTTCGCGAATGCTGGACCGCTTGCGGTTTACGGACGTGCAGAGTACCAGCACGCGCCAGGTGCTCCAGCCTATTCGTCCACGGTCGTGGAGGCGATTAGCAAATCCGATTTCCGGCTATACGAGCCGCCGAGTGCAATCGATCCTTATAACCGAGTCCGACTAGTCGAGGGCTACGCAGCATTGGCCTTCTCGGATTATCAACTTTCGTTCGGCAGGCAGAGTCTATGGTGGGGACCAGAGAAGGGTGGACCACTCCTATTCAGCAACAATGCCGAACCCATCACAATGCTTCGCCTTAGCCGGGTTAAGCCTCAAAAACTACCGTTCTTCTTGTCATGGCTGGGGCCGGTCCGCGGTGAGTTTTTCATTGGGCAGTTAGGTGGACATCAGTTCCTTCACACCCAAACAGCAGATTATCCTCAAACGCCGGGAGTGACATTCTCGCCACAACCCTTCATCCACGGTCAGAAGCTGTCTTTTCATCCAACCCCGAACTTCGAGTTCAGCATCTCTCGGACAACCATTTTCGGCGGCCCTGGATTCCCATTCACCATCTCGCGGTTTCTGGACAGTCTGTTTTCGAGAGGCAATTCGTTTGGGTCGTCCGATCCCGGAGACCGGCGTTCAGGGGTTGATTTTACGTTTCGCATACCGAAGGCCAGTGGGCTCACTTTGTACCTGGACGCTTTCGCCGAGGACGAAATTTCGCCGATTGCTTATCCGGATCGTTCAGCAATTCTCGCGGGACTGTACCTTCCACGTGTGCCTGGTACAACCAAGTGGGATTTTCGTCTGGAAGGCGGGTACACGGACCTTCACGGTTTCCTCCATTTCCCGGGCTTCTTCTACGCCAATGTTCGCTACTTGGAGGGTTATACGAACCGAGGTTATCTCCTCGGAAGCTGGATCGGGCGACAAGGAATAGGAATGCAGGCCTGGACTAACTATTGGTTGTCGCCCAGGAACTCTGTTCAGTTTATGTGGAGACATAACCAGGTGGATCGCCAATTCCTGTCGGGAGGAAATCAGCAAGATTTTGCCGTCAGTGCCACATGGACCGTTCGGCAAAACATCGACATTTCACCCAAGTTGCAGATCGAGCGATGGAACTTTCCGTTGCTTTCAGCTGGACCTGAAAGGAACGTCTCGGGTTCCGTTCAATTCACTTATCGCCCGAAACGAGGAGCGAAGTGATGGATCGGTTCAGCAGTGATTACGAAGATGTGCCGATTCCAGCAGATATGGATTTTCGGTCGAATGATGGCCGCAAAAAACAGCGGGGTGACCGCATCTGGGAAAAGCTTTGGGTTCTTTGGCGTCACCGGCGTTTTCTTGGTCGACTTGCAGTCGTGCTGGTTGTCATCACGGCCGCTATCGCGTTCCTAATTCCTGCGCAATACGAATCCGCCGTCAGGATCATGCCGCCCGAGGACAATCACAGCACCCTTGCCTTAGGAACGGCGATGCTTTCCAAAGCTGGACTTCCATCCGGTCTGGGAGCGCTCGCCGGAGCGCTCGGCAGAAATGACAAGGGGGCGCTTTGGGAGAATCTGCTAGGCAGTCGAACCGTTCAAGACCATCTCATCGATAAGTTCGATCTGCAGCGAGTGTATTGGAGGAAGTATCGCCAGGACACGCGCAAGAAACTGGGTGCCCGCACGGATGTCGACGAAGATCGAAAGAGTGGCGTCATCACCATCAAGGTCGCGGACACATCGCGCGAACGCGCCCAGCAAATGGCTCAGGCCTACGTCCAGGAACTCGACAAGCTCTTATCTCAAGTAAGCACGTCCGCAGCGCGTAGAGAACGAGAGTTCATTGAAGGTCGTCTAGCCAAGGTAAAAGAAGACCTAAACACTACGTCGAAGCAATTCAGCCAGTTTGCCGCGGAGAACATGGTCCCTGAACCGCGGGAGCAGACTCGTGCAATGGTGAATTCCGCCGCTGAGTTGCAGGCGCAACTCATGCTTGCGCAGTCGGAGCTTGAGGCGCTTCGACAAACCTATAAGCCCGATAACATTCGTGTCCGCACCGTGCAGGCGCGGATCAATTCGCTTCGGGATGATCTTAGAAAGCTTGGTGGTTCTGCTGATGCGGATGAGAAAAGCACGGTCGCTGAACTGTATCCACCCCTAAGAAGGCTGCCGGGGCTAAGCGTCAATTGGGCTGACTATTACCGGCGAGTTCGCGTTCAGGAGACACTTTTTGAACTTCTGACACAGCAATACGAACTCGCAAGCATTGACGAAGCAAAAGCTATTCCCAGTGTGCGGGTGATCGATCCTGCGAGTTGGCCGGAGAAAAAATCCTGGCCTCCGCGGCTGCTGATCATCCTTGCAGGAACACTGCTGGGCATGGCGGCTGCATCGTATTACCTACTGGCGCGAGAGAAGTGGGCCAGTGTTGACGGCAGTGACAAATGCAAGCTGCTTGTCATTGATGTTGCCAACACCGTGGCGTCACGTGCACGTGCGTGGCGGCACTGGCGAAAAGCGGGTTAGCCAAAAACACGTTGTAAGTAAGCGGGGACCATGGGCTCTGGAGTTTACCCGGGACGAATCGGGCAACGAAATCGAAGTGAGTGGACTGCCGCGGGTGCGCTTGCCAGCAGCGAGCGCGGTCTGAAGCGGTTCATCGACATACTTGGAGGCGCAACCGGTCTGTTGCTCAGTGCGCCAATACTGGCGGTGGCCGCCGTGCTAATTAAATTGGAGTCATCGGGCCCGGTTATCTATCGTTCGCGTCGCATCGGATTGAACGGTATTCCGTTCACCTGCTACAAGCTGCGGTCCATGGTCCCCGACGCGGATGAGATCAAGGACAACTTGCTCCATCTGAACCAGCGAAAGGGCGCAACCTTTAAGATTGCTCGCGATCCCAGAATGACTCGCCTGGGAGCCCTGCTGAGGAAGTTTAGCCTCGACGAACTACCTCAGTTTTATAACGTTCTTGTTGGCGATATGAGCCTGGTTGGACCACGTCCTCATCCCGAAGACGATGTGAAGCGCTACGCGCCAGAGCATTTCGAGCGCCTCATCCTAAAGCCCGGTCTCACCGGACTTTGGCAAGTAACGGCGCGGAGAGATCCTTCGTTCGAGCGTAACCTCGAACTTGATCGGGAGTACATCGATAACTGGAGCCTGGGGCTGGATCTCAAGATTTTATTGATGACCATCCCGGCTGTGGTGCGTGGCGATGGCCAATAGCAAGCGGGCAGCGCGAGTTCAGGATCGCAAACGCTACCTGCGGCTTATCAAACATCGCAATTTCACGAACTCGGTGTTCGGAGTTGCCGATTACCTCGTGCTGCCCGCGTTGATGATCGTGGCAGCTCCGATCCTTGTCCATCGGCTCGGTCTGGAACAATTCGGACTCTGGATGTTGATCACTTCGATTATCAGCAGCGGGGGACTGATCGGCTCTGGGTTCGGCGATGCCGCCGTCCATTACATCAGCACATATCGCGGCCGCGGTGATAGTGCCGGCGTTGAACGCACTCTGCACAGTATGCTTTGGATCAATGCGGTACTCGGGGCCACTCTTGCAATCTTTCTTTGGATCGTAACGCCGATCGCAGTCGGTTCACTCTTCAAGATCTCCGGAAATTTGCATGTACCAGCCGAAACGGCATTGCACTTCGGAGCCATCGCGCTGTCATTGAAGTGCATTGAGAACGTTTTCAGCGGGTGCCTACGCGCGCTCGAGAAATACAGGCCGACTGCCAACATCAATATCGTGACCCGTACCGTTACAGTTGTATCCGCACTGGCGCTCTCATTGTCGGGATTCGGTGTGGTCGCGATCGTCGCAGCGGCAACATTCGCAAATGCGCTCGGCCTGACGCTTCATGCGTTGTGGGTTCGGCGAACTCTTGCACTGCGTACTATCTGCCCGCGATTGCATCGAGACTCGCTGGCTGAGGTCGCACGCTTTGGTTCCTTCTCATGGCTTCAGGCCCTGGCTGGAGTCGCATTCAACCATGCTGATCGCCTACTGATAGGTGCCTATCTCGGGGCGGGCGCAGTAGGAATCTACAGTATCTGTGCGCAGGCGGCGCAGGTGATCCATGGAGTGGTAGCGTCAGGATCGCACTTCATGTTTCCCCATTTGGCTGCTCACAACGGCTCGGGTGACGTAATCGGTGCGGAACGACGTTTTCGGATCGGGCTCGTATTCAACCTCCTCGCGGCCGTTGGCTTAGCCAGTATGTTTGTAATCTTCAGCCATCGCTTGCTGTCTCTGTGGATGGGACCTGAATTCGCGCTACAGGGAACCGTGGTCCTACGGGCCCTCGCCGTCGCCTACGGCATGCTGGCGATGAATGTCGTGAGTCACTACGCGTTGCTCGCAGTCGGCGAAGTCCGGTTCGTATCGTTGCTCAACGTAACCTCGGGAATCGCAGGTCTGGCCACCTCCGTCTTTCTGATTCCATCCCTGGGCATGATCGGCGCGGCCACTGGTCGCATGGTGCAGGGCTTGATCACTTGGGTGAATTTCTGGCGCGTTCATTCTTACTTTGTTGATCGGAAAGGGCCCATGCCGCAAGAGGAGATCCGGCAACTCGAAACCCGGATTGGCATGTCATGAGCGCGAGTACCCAAGCTTCCATTAACGACAAAGTGCCGGCAACGCTCACCGTCCTGTTCTTTCTTCTATTGAGTGGGCCGCCTCGCCTTCGCATTCGAGATGCCACTGCATCACTGGACGCCGTAATTGATCCGGTAGTAGTACTGCACGTGATCGTGTGGCTATCGGCAGGGTATTGGCTGTTTACACAACTCTGGCCGCATCGGCGGGTGCTTTGGCGCAAACTTTCCCTCCCGGAAAGGCTTGGCCTTCTCACCGCGGTAGCCTTGGGCCTTTCTACTGCGACATCAGTATCACCGGCGTTGACAATTTTCCGTGTGTATCAGTTGGCCGTAACTGTGCTGTTTGCCTCAGTGTTTGTGCGGAAGTATGGAGTTCGTAGTGCCCTCACTCACATCTTTTGGAGTTGTGTAGTGCTGTGCGCGGCTGATGCGATAGCAGCATTTGTCGCTCCTGACATGGTGTTTGGAGCGTCTGAGTTTGGCATTATGCGGTTCCGCGGAGACCTGATTGCGCAGACTGGCGTGGTGTCTGTGCTGGCAATCGTGTTGCTGTTCGTGCATCGATTTTCGTTCACTGCTGCCGCGTGCATCGTAGGATTGTGTTTCGCCGTGCTGCTCTTTTCGTTGATGAGGACAGGCTATGCCGCGCTGGTTGTTGCTTTCATCGTCTTCCTCTTGAAGGTACCGACATCGCAAACGCGAAACGCCTTCCTCTTCTCAGGTGCAATCGTGCTGCTTTTCTCCTGGGATTTCTTGGTATCGCGTCTGAACGAATATCGTGACATTGACACGCTGTGGACACTCAGCGACCGGGCAGGCCTGTGGGCTTATTTGGCAAACATGACCATTTCGCAGTCACCCTGGATTGGGCTCGGATACTACTCGGCGTCGCGCGTTTATGGCCCTGAGTACAACCCTGGACTAGGTACTGCACATTCCGGTTTCATGGAAGTGTTTGCCGGAGGTGGAGTTATTGCGCTCGCCGTCTATGTTGCGCTATGGATCGTAATGGCAGTGTTGGCGGCCCAAATATTCCTCAGGAGGCGCGACCGAATCTCGGTTACAGTATTGGCGCTATTCGCCGCGGTTGCTTTGTTCAATTCCATAGGAAGCGCGCTCGAGGCCGACCCAGTTGGCTTCACGTTTTGGATTCTCGTGGTCGTGATGCCGATGATTATGCGGATGCCACTGGATGCGAAATCGAGGTTAGCTCGCGCAGGAGCCATGTGACATGAACGCACCGATGATCACAATCGTTACTCCTTCTTTTCAGCAGGTGGACTTCATCGAAGAATGCCTGGAAAGTGTCCGTTCTCAAGGGTATCGCAACCTTGAGCACCTGGTGTTCGATGGAGGTTCTACCGATGGAACAGTCGAACTGCTGCAGCGACTTTCCGAAACACCCGGTTGGAAGCACCTTCGGTGGGTCAGCGAACCCGACCAAGGGCAGAGCGATGCCCTGAACAAAGGGTTTCGGCAAGCCAGGGGGGAGATCATTGGCTGGTTGAATTCCGACGATCGTTACCGCCAAGGCGCTTTTCACGCCGTGTCAGCGGCGTTCAAAGAGTCCCCTTCGGTGGACCTCTTCTACGGCGATTACACGTGGATCGATGAAGCCGGGAAGCTTTTGCGGTTGCGTCGCGAAATCGAGTTCAACCGGTTCGTCCTTCTTTATCATCGTATCCTCTGGATACCAACTACCTCCAGTTTCTTCCGCCGTAAAATCTTCGAAGACGGCAACTTGCTCGATATTTCGCTTCAATACGCGATGGATTATGAGTTTTTCGTAAGGCTCTCGGAAAAGGGATATCGCATTCGACATCTACCCAAAGTTCTCGCCGATTTCCGGTTTCAGCCGAACAGCAAGACGTGCAAGACAGCCACCAGGCAATTCGAGGAACGGGACCTTATTATTCCGCATTACTCTCGTGTGCTGCGTAATGCAGGTTCGCTGCAAATGCCTTTGCTTCAGGCGTTTAGAGCGGCGGCTGCGCTTCGCAGATGGTCGGAAAAGCTCGTGCGCGGATACTACTTCCAGGGAAACCGGTTGCCAGTGGAGGGCGGTTGATGCGCGTGCTTGTTTCGGCGGTATCGCGTTTCAGTACTCCGACAGGAATCTGCCGTCACGCTGCCAACCTCGTTGTATGCCTGAATTCTCAAGACGCGGTTGACAGCGTCGTGCTGGCAATTGGCAAATGGCAAACGGGATACTTCGCCGCATTGTTGGGAAAAAATCGTCAGCAAGTCAGGGTTGAAGTCGTCGATATACCCAATAATTCGCTGCACCGGAACTGGTGGTTCGCCATGGGCCTTCCTGAGATGGCGGCCCGATGCGCCGTGGACGTTGTTCACTTGAGCTTTCCTGTGCCAGTGACCCGAAATCGATTTCGGGTACCTGTTGTTTGCACCGTTCACGATTTGTATCCGTACGATATTCCGGAGAACTTCGGCTACCCGCGAGTAATCCTGAATCGTCTGTTTCTCCGGAAGTGCATTAGCGAAGTGGATCGGCTTGCCTGCGTATCACAGGCCACGCTCAGTCGACTTTCACACTACTTTCCTGATGCCGTCGCGAAGGCGGTTGTCATACCGAATGTGGCCGTTGCTCCTTCGGTTCCGCCAAAGCCACTGTCGTCGGTCGCGCGGCCGTACCTTCTGTGCGTGGCGCAACATCGGCAGAACAAAAATCTAGATATCGTCCTCAAAGCGTTCGCGCTTGCTCGTCAAGAGAAGGATCTCTCGGATTTCGTTCTCATCATCGTAGGAGCGCCCGGACCGAAAACCAAACAGTTGATCGCGCTTACCCGACCACTGGGGTTGCAGAATCATGTCAAGTTCATCGACAACGTAGATGATGGTGAGCTTCGGTGGCTGTACGAAAACACGGCAGCAGTGATAGCTGCATCATCAATCGAAGGCTTCGGACTCCCCGTCTTGGAAGCATTGGTGACTGGCTCTCCCGTGATCTGTTCCGACATCCCGGCCTTTCGCGAAGTTGGTGGGGGTCATTGTAAGTACTTTTCGCTCGGTCCCAGAGCGGACACGCGGCTGGCAGAGCAGATTGCAGAGGTACTGCGTGCACAGCCACGCGTGGCTAAGGCCATCTTGCCGGACCTCCGTAACACCGGCGCCGACTACCTTAACCTCTACTCAACGCTTATCTCTGCCACATCTCCCATTTCTG
Source organism: Terriglobales bacterium (assembly GCA_035561515.1). Lineage (NCBI taxonomy): Bacteria > Pseudomonadati > Acidobacteriota > Terriglobia > Terriglobales > Terriglobales bacterium. The sequence continues at coordinate 195,243 of DATMXP010000018.1, forward strand.
AGAGCCCGAATCAATTCGTTACAAAGTGAAACGTAGGATTCCGTTGCAGGCCACCTGCTCACCTCCTCATTGCATCTAGCCGTTACGGAGGATTCTGAATGACGCGTAGTACGAGAGCTTTGGTCACAGGGGCTGGAGGTTTCATTGGGCATCACCTTGTAAAGCGTTTAAAGGCCGACGGCTACTGGGTTCGTGGCGTAGACCTGAAATATCCCGAATACGAAGACTCAGTCGCCGATGAATTTGAAATCCTCGATCTAAGGGAGTTCAGCAATTGCCTTGTCAGTACGCGTGGCGGAATTGACCAGGTATTCAACCTTGCCGCTGACATGGGTGGGATTGGCTACATCACTTCATTCCACGCTCTCGTTGCTCGCAACAACATCCTCATAAACGCGAACATGCTTGAGGCGGCACGACTGAACGCCGTCCGGACATTTTTATTCTCATCTTCAGCCTGCGTGTATGCGCAAGATAAGCAGACCAGTGCCGAAGTCACTCCGTTGAAAGAAGAGGACGCTTATCCTGCCGCTCCCGAGCCTGGATATGGATGGGAGAAGTTGTTCACCGAAGAGCTTTGCCGTTATTTTCAGGACGATTACACGCTGGACTGCCGTATTGTTCGCTTCCACAACGTGTTTGGTCCGCTCGGTACCTACGAGGGAGGACGCGAAAAAGCTCCTGCTGCCATTAGCCGGAAGGTGGCTCTCGCAACGGATGGCAGCGAGATTGAGATATGGGGAGACGGCGAGCAGACGCGGTCTTTCATGTATGTCGATGACTGCGTAGAGGGCCTAATCAGGCTGATGGCGTCAAAGCACAGCGCCCCTCTGAATCTCGGTACCGACCGCCTCGTCACCATCAATGAACTCGTCGATATCGTCTGCGACATTGCCGGCAAGCGACTGCACAAGCGACACATCCTTGGCGCTCCGCAGGGTGTACGTGGTCGTAACAGCGACAATACTCGTCTTCGCGAAGTGCTGGGCTGGGAGCCCTCCGTATCGCTGGAGGATGGGCTGAAAACAACATACAAGTGGATACAGCAGGAGCTTAGGAAGACTGTGCATGGCGAAGCCGCTGCCGCAGAACTCGCTGCTTGATCGCCCGCGGGTACGAGTATTGGGTGTTCCGGTCGATGCCATTGACCTGACCGGCGCTGTGCAGATCGTCGAGCGCGCCATTGATACTGGCCGTCGTGGTTATGTCTGTGTCACCGGCGTGCACGGCATCAGCGAAGCTCAACGAGATGTCCGCTTTCGTGCGGTCCTCGAGCGGGCCATGCTGGTCACGCCAGACGGCATGCCTACTGTCTGGCTTGGGCGGCTCGAGGGTTACGCTCATATGCAACGGGTCTTCGGGCCCGATCTGATGACCGCGATGCTGTCCCGTTCGGAGGAGTGTGGACATACGCACTTCCTTTACGGTGGGAAGCTCGGCATCGCTGACCAACTGCGGTCTAGTTTGTTGCGTAAGTATCCGGGTGCAAAAATCGTGGGTACCTTCACGCCTCCGTTTCGTCCGCTTAGCGACAGTGAGAAACTTGGCTTGCGCGAGAAGCTCGACGTACTGCGACCCGATGTCGTTTGGGTGGGGCTCAGCACGCCTCGGCAGGAAGTCTTCATGGCCGAACACTTAGAGGAGCTTGGTGCCAAAGTGATGATAGGCGTCGGCGCAGCGTTCGATTTCCTGAGCGGAAATCTTAGAGACGCTCCGCAGTGGATGAAAACGGCTGGTCTGCAATGGGCTCACCGCCTTGCGCAGGATCCGCGACGCCTTTGGAAACGCTATCTGATCAACAATAGCTTGTTCCTTTCCTATCTTGCACTTGAAAAGCTGGGATTACGCAGAACCACTTCAGTCCTTGGCGAGTCTCTCGAAGCCACGGAATAAGCCCTGCTACTTGCGTTTGAGCATGAGTTCGCCGAGCGCATACCGCTCAAGAACGATCGGATGATCAAGCGCCTCATTCGCTGATGTCTCGTACCACGGGCCTCTCGGCTGCTTGGCCAGGAAGCGCGCCTTCTCGACTTCGAATCCTTCCAGCAATTGTGGGAGCCGCTCTCGACCATAGACTCGATGCCATGGTTTGTGAACGGTGTCTATTCCCACTGGGACAGTCAACAGCACCACTCCGTCGTAAGAAAGCAGCGAACGGATCTTCTGCATCGCCTTAAGGTCGGCGTCCGGTGCATAAGTCGACCCGTAACGGCCTTCCAGGCCAAAGTGCTCAATCGCGGAACACGCCACAATGACGTCGAAAGCGGGCTGCAGTTGGAGCTGGTTGAAGTCTCCGTGGATAAACGTAAACCCGCTGACCTCTTGCGTGATACGCGTATCGAAATCGACGCCAGTTACCTCGTATCCCCGCGCCAGCATCGCAGGCAGCACTGGTGACTCGCCACAGCCGATCTCCAGAGCTCGCTTGCGCCCTTCAGGGAGGTTCACACAAATCCAGCCCCAGTCGATGATCTTCTCCCCCGCTAGGTCAAATCCACCTTTCGGGGGCCGTGGCTCGCCTCGGAGCCATGCTCGTATGCCGAAATTGCTATCGACACGTTTCGCGAACTGGCCAATTGCCTGGCCGATGGGAATGCTGGGAACAGTAGGCATCAAAGGTGAGATGCGGTTTGGGAGATATTGTGCTGCTCTCGCCAGACTGGACGGCGGCGCCACTCCAAGACGGGCCAATCTGACCGGAGCCCGGGCTTCTTTCTCAACCCAGCCAAGGTGCTTGTGACGTTTATCACAGCCACGAGGTAGTATTAGGAGTAAGGATATCTCATGCGTTTTTGGCGCAGATCGATTTCGGCGACTGTTATGGCGGCAATCGTACTTCTGCCGTTCCTGTCGATGGCGATGTGTGTGCCTCAAGTAAACGCGCCTATGCAGTGCCCGCCGGATTGCCCGATGATGGCCAAAATCAATATGGGTCATCACGGCATGGAGATGAAGTCGTCTAAGACTCCCGGGTCCTGCTGTGAGTTCAGGAGTTCGACTCCGGTACCTGTCACCGAATACAAGACGGTAACGCCGGTTTATTCCGTCGAGCCAGTCATTGCTTCCTCGCCTGTCGTTTCCACGTCGATGATCCGGCCAGTTGCTATTCTCGAAGCTTCGCCACCATCACTGCCGGTCGACTCACAAGCCCAACTCTGTACCTTCCTTATCTGATTTCTCTTCTCGCGTCCTGACGTGCACGGGCGCAGTGTGCCTGTGCGTGTGCGGAACTTTTCAACGAGAAGAGAAAGGTCATGTTTACGAAATCAGTGTTGTTTTTGCTGCTCGCGGCGGCATTGGCCGGCGCACAGCAGGCGTCCGTCAGTGGTCCGCCTCCGCAAAGCAGTGCACCGGTCCTGACACTCGATGAGGTCGTCAGTCAGGTCCAAGCTCAGAACCCGGCGATTTCCAATGCGCAGCGTCTTGTTGAAGCTCGACAGCGTCGAGTGGTGCAGGCCGGAGCCTTGCCCGATCCAACTCTATCGGTGTCGTACATGGGAAGTGCCGTTCCATTCAAGACAATGGAGATGGATCCCTCAAGCTATCGCGGCATAACCGCGATGCAGATGATTCCACTCGGCGGCAAGCGCGAGTTGCGACGCGAGATGGCTCGCAAGGAAGTAACTGCAACTGAAGCCGATCAGCTTGCCGTGAGACGTCGACTGACCGCCGACGCGAAAGCGGCTTACTACGACTACTTCTACTACGGCAAAGCGCTTGAGATTACGAACCGAAACAAGGCTCGACTAGAGCAGTTGGCCGACATCTCAGAAGCCCGTTACAAGGTCGGCAAGGCGATGCAGTCGGATGTGTTGCGGGCGCATGTTGAGGTTTCGATGTTGCTTCAACAGTCCGTTTCGCTCCAACAGCAGCGTGAGACCGCAGTAGCCCGGCTGAACACTCTCATGAATCGCGATCCTGAATCGGCCCTTCCACCCGCTGCAGACGTAGGCAAGAGTGCGCTCCCTACATTCGCCGCACTGGCCGCAATCGCAGAGATTAACGACCCAATGCTCCAGAAGGAGCAAAGCATCGTTGAGCGGAGCAAGGTTGCGATCAACATGGCCCGCAAGGAATACATTCCCGATCTCTCGGTCGGCTACATGTACCAGCAACGCCCGGGCATGGCCGACATGTACGGCCTGCAGTTCTCGCTCAATATACCAATCTTCTACAAGTCGAAGCAGCGCGAGGGTGTGGAGCAGGCCAAGCTGGAGCTCGATTCAGCGGAGAAGAGTCGCGCATCGCGGAAATTGGAGTTGGAGTACGAAGTAAAGCAGATGTACGCAATGGCTCAGAACGCGAACAAGATGCTCGACCTCTATCAAAACGCCATCATTCCACAGGCAGAACTTGCGCTCCAATCGGCGGAGTCTTCCTACGCCGTCGGAACAGTGGACTTCCTCACCGTCGTAACGAACTTCACCACGATCAACGGATACCAGATCGACTATTACCGCCAGCTCGCGGATTACGAAACAGCTTTGGCGCGGATCGAGGCGCTGACAGGCGACCTGACGCAGGTCAGCAAGGAGGCAAAGTAATGAATAGCAACGTTCGCAAAGTCGTTCGTGTGGCCGCCGTGCTCATTGTCGTCGGAGTTGCCGCAGTGCTCATTTTCGGCCGCGGATTGATCCCATCGAGCGCACAGCCATCCCATGCCGGCCAGGCTTCCACAACAACCGCGCAACACGCAGACAGTCGCAAAGTTCTCTATTGGTACGACCCGATGCACCCGAACTACCGGTCTGACAAGCCCGGCACTGCTCCCGATTGCGGTATGGATCTGGTGCCGATGTACGAAGGACAGGGTGGTGTCGAGAACGGGATGATCAAGGTCACTCCCGAAAGGCAGCGTATCCTCGGCATCCGTACAGCACCGGTGGAAGAAAAGGTGGTCACCCGGACCCTGCGTACTTCGGGCCAGGTGGTTCCTGACGAGACGCGAATCGCGCACGTTCACGTAAAAACGCCCGGCTGGATTGAGAATGTGTACGTCGATTTCGTCGGCCAAATGGTGAAGAAGGGACAGCCGCTCTTCACCATCTATAGTCCCGATCTGGTCGCAACCCAGGAAGAATACCTAATCGCCAAGCGAGGCCAGCAACAGCTCGGCTCCTCGTCCTACATGGATGTCGCTCATAACTCCCAGTCGCTGCTCGAATCAGCTCGTCAGCGGCTGGAGCTGTGGGACCTCACTGAGGCCCAGATTCAACGCCTTGATCAGACAGGTCAGGTGAATCGCACCATTACCGTCTATTCGCCCGTTACAGGTTACGTGACCGATCGCAAGGCGTTTCCGCACGTCGCGGTTAATGGTGATTCCGACATTTACACCATTACCGACCTCTCGCGTGTGTGGGTAACTGCGGACGTCTATGAATCGGAACTGCCTTATGTGAAAGTCGGACAGCCCGCGAACATTAAGCTGAGTTATGTTCCGGGAAAGACCTTCTCCGGTCGCGTCACGTACAACTATCCAACTCTTGATCCGCAAACACATACGGCCAAGGTGCGCATTGACGTGCCGAATACCGGCCTGATGCTGAAGCCGAACATGTTCGCCGATGTGGAACTGGAGATCCGCTACGGCAAACATGTGGTGGTGCCCGAGGGCGCTGTATTGAATAGCGGCACCATGCAAACCGTGTTTGTCGTCCACGACGACGGCAAGTTCGAGCCTCGCCAGGTGAATGTCGGGCCGACGGTGGATGGCCAAACCATCATTGAGTTTGGCCTGGAGAAGGGAGAAGCGATCGTCAGTTCCGGCAACTTCCTGCTCGATTCCGAGAGCCGCATGAAATTTGGTTCCGGCGACGAGCACCAGCACTGAGGAGATGAACAATGATTAACAGAATTATCGAGTTCAGTGCCCACCACAAGTTCTTGGTCCTCATGCTTGTAGCTGTTGCCACGGTGTTGGGCTGGCACTCCCTGCGCAACACCAAGCTGGATGCTATCCCCGACCTTAGCGATACGCAGGTAATCGTCTTTGCGAAGTGGGACCGCAGCCCCGACATCATCGAGGACCAGGTCACATACCCAATCACGTCGGCACTTCTGGGAATGCCGAAGGTGAAGGATATCCGCGGCTTCTCCGACTTCGGTTTCTCGTATATCTACATTGTCTTCGATGAGGGGACGGATATTTATTGGGCGCGTTCCCGCACGCTTGAATACCTCAATTCCGTCACGCCTCGGCTGCCGAAAGGCGTCAATGTCGAACTTGCGAAAGACGCGACTGCCGTTGGGTGGGTATACCAGTACGCACTCGTCGATGAGTCGGGCAAGTACAGCTTGGACCAGATGCGCAGCTACCAGGACTGGTACCTCCGCTATGCACTTCAATCCGTTCCGGGTGTCGCCGAGGTGGTTCCTGTCGGCGGTTTCGTTCGCGAATATCAGGTCAACATCGACCCCAATCGCCTGCTCGCCTACAAGATCCCGATCAACATGGTCTCGGAGGCCATCCAGAAGTCGAACAACGAAGTGGGGGCCCGGTTGGTCGAGTTCTCAGGTCGTGAGTACATGGTGCGCGGCAAGGGATACATCAAGTCGCTCGACGACATCCGCAACATCGTCGTAATGACAAATCCGCAATCGGGCACTCCTGTTCGGGTAAAAGATTTGGCGAGCGTGACGTTCGGTCCTGAGATGCGACGCGGTGTTGCGGATCTGGATGGAAAGGGCGAGGTAGTCGGCGGAGTGGTCATCATGCGCTTCGGAGAGAATGCGGAAAAGGTAATTGAGCGCGTGAAGGCAAAAATCGCCGAAGTCCAACCTTCATTCCCGCCGGGCCTTAAGCTCGTTCCGACGTACGATCGCTCCGAATTGATCGATCGCTCCATCGACAACCTGACTCACACTCTCATTGAAGAGTTGATCATCGTCAGCCTGGTTATCCTGGTGTTCCTCTGGCATTTCCCCAGCGCCGCAATCCCGATCATCACGATTCCGATCACGGTGATTCTGGCATTCATCCCGATGCAGCTGTCAGGAATGACGGCCAACATCATGTCGCTGGGCGGAATCGCCGTTGCTATCGGAGCCATGGTGGACGCCGCAGTCGTTGTCGTCGAGCAGACACACAAAAAACTGGAGCATTGGGAGGCAGAAGGCCGCAAGGGCGACTACAAGGACGTAGTCGTTTCAGCCGTGAAGGAAGTTGGCGGTCCAAGCTTCTTCGCGCTGCTGGTGATTGCTGTCTCGTTCCTGCCAGTCTTCGCGCTTGAGGCTCAAGAAGGACGACTCTTCAAGCCACTGGCATTTACGAAAAATTTTGCGATGGCGATCGCGGCTGTTTTGGCTATTACTCTCGATCCAGCCATGCGCCTTCTCTTCACACACGTGAAGGAGTACAACTTCCGTCCGAAGTGGCTGGCTCGCATTACGAATGCTTTGCTCGTCGGCAAGATTCACACTGAAGAGAACCATCCCATCAGCCGGCCATTAATGAAGTTGTACCACCCGGTCGTCGAGTTTGTATTGGAGTGGCGTTGGTTGACAATCGCCGCTGCCATTCTCCTGATGGTCGCTACAATCCCCGTATTTAACAAGCTCGGCTCAGAGTTCATGCCTCCGCTCGATGAAGGCACCTTGCTCTACATGCCGACAACGCTGCCTGGCATCTCCGTTTCGGAAGCCACCCGGATCCTTCAGCAGCAAGACAAGGCGCTCAGTAGCTTCCCGGAAGTCGAGCGGGTCTTTGGTAAGGCTGGTCGCGCTGAAAGCGCTACGGACCCGGCGCCTTACTCGATGATGGAAACTACGATTGTCCTAAAGCCGCACGATCAGTGGCCGAAGCGCAAGCGCTGGTATTCCGATCACGCTCCAGAGTGGACGCAGCGTATTCTTCGCCGTTTTTGGCCTGATCACAAGACCACCGACGAACTGATCTACGGTCCGGGTGGCTTGAACGAAGCAGTCACGTTTCCCGGTGTCGCGAACGCCTGGACGATGCCGATCAAAGCACGTATCGACATGCTGACGACTGGCATCCGGACACCGGTCGGTATCAAAGTACTTGGCTCTGATCTCAAGGAAATCGAGAAAATTGGCCGGGACATCGAGCAGGCACTGAAAGATGTTCCTGGAACGGCGAGCGTCTTTGCCGAGCGCACGACTGGCGGCTACTTCCTGGACTTCGATCTCAAGCGCGATCAACTGGCTCGGTATGGGTTGTCGGTCGATGACGCGCAGATGGTCTTGATTTCCGCCGTCGGCGGAGAACCCGTCACCACAACGATTGAGGGCCGCGAACGCTACCCGGTGAATGTCCGATACTTCCGCGACTACCGCAGCGACATTCAGACACTGGAGCGCGTCCTCGTCACTACTCCTGGAGGCGCACAAATACCCCTCGGCCAGATTGCGACCATTTCGATGAAGACGGGTCCGGGCATGATTCGCGACGAGAATGGTCGTCTCAGCGGCTATGTCTATGTCGATGTTTCAGGCCGCGACGTCGGCAGCTACGTCGATGAGGCACGCCGAATCGTCTCTGACAAAGTGAAGGTGCCCACCGGATACCAACTCACCTGGAGCGGACAGTTCGAGTCAATGCAACGCGTGAAGGAGCGCCTGAAACTCGTGCTGCCGATCACGTTGTTCATCGTCTTTCTGCTGCTCTACGCCAATACGGGATCAGCAGTAAAGACCAGCATCATCCTGCTCGCTGTCCCATTCTCGGCCATTGGTGCGGTCTGGCTGATGTACTGGCTTGGTTACAACATGAGTGTCGCAGTCTGGGTGGGGCTGATTGCTCTTCTTGGCGTCGATGCCGAGACTGCAGTCTTCATGCTGCTGTATCTCGATCTCGCTTACAAAGACGCTCGCAATAAAGGTCGCCTGAACAGTTGGGACGATCTCCGCGAAGCAATCGTACATGGCGCAGTGAAGCGCCTGCGTCCGAAAGTTATGACTGTAGCCTGCATGCTGTTTGGACTGCTACCAATCATGTGGTCCAACGGCGCAGGTGCTGACGTGATGAAACGAATCGCAGCCCCCATGATCGGCGGCATCGTAACCAGCTTCATCATGGAACTGATTGTCTATCCACCAGTTTTTGCAATCTGGAAGTGGAACTGGGAAGTAAAACCCGCGCTCGCATGCAAAGTGCAGGCGCAGGAACTGGTACATGCGGAATAACAATAAGAATGAACGGAGCCAAGCAATGAGAATGAATATATTCGTGACACCCGCCCTCGTAATCGCATTCACACTCTCCGCGTTCGGCGCGCAGACTAAGTTGACCGGCGTTCTCACCGACGATATGTGCACGAAGAAGCACATGATGCCCGGCAAACCCAACGGGGACTGCGTGCGGGAGTGCATCAAGCATGGCGCAAAGTACGTAATCGTTTCAGATGGAAAAGCAATTCCGGTCCAAGGAAAGGAAGACCAACTCAGTGGCCTGGCTGGGAAGAAGGTGATTGTATCCGGTGAGTTGAAGGGAAAAACCCTTGTGGTTACAGCCGTCGAACCGCAACCGTAGGGAACTGATGGGCGTGGGCCGTCCACGATCTGCGGCCCCGCCAATGTCAGCGCAAGAGATTACTCGGGGCGAGTTCGCTTCGCCCCGAGTATCTGTCACGCATCACTGTTCGTCTTCATTCGGCAACGATTTCAAATATTCCACCAAATCCAATTTGTCCTGCGCCGACAATCCCAAGCTCATGCATTTGTCGTAATGGTCTACAACCGCGTTTAAAGTCGCGAACCTACCGTCGTGATAGAACCCTCCTTTCTGATGTGTCCATAGCCCATTGAGTGGCGCAGTCCGGTATCCGCGGTCCGGTGCACGATCCGCCTGGAAGCTATCGACGCAAACGTCGCTTGGTTTGTGAAGATTCCAACCGGGCTCCGTCCAGATCGGCTCCACGTGGCAGGTGCTGCATTGGCCTTTACCGCTGAAGACCTTGTCACCGCGCTCCGCAGCAGTTTTGTCAAAGCTGCCGTCCGGAGGTGCGGGCGCAGGAATTGCCAATTGATACTGGTGCAGAGCAGGCAATTTGGATGTTATGAGATCAGGATTGTTTCTAACGTGGCCAAAGCCATTTGCCGCAGCAATCGGGAACTGCGTCGCATTATCAAGTCGTGGATCGAAAAAGGTGCCCTTGCCATGCATCTCCAGGTTCGCAACGAAAGCGTTCCAGTGCGTCACCGAACCCCAGCCAGTCCATGTGTGGAGGTTCACGCCAGCCAATCCAAAAGCGGGCGGAATCAGTGTGGCGGCGGACACGTTCGTGCCGGTCACTACCCCGTTCGATACCTGCTGCGGATTGAACGCTTTTCCGTCCATTAAAAGGCCAGCATCGAACTTTCCCGGTCCCCAACTGTTCAGCACCGCACGAACCGTAGCGACATCGGTTTTAAGGAGATCGGCAACCGGCTGCAAGTTGGGAGCTGCCGCAACAATCGCACCAACGTTCAGGTCACGGTTGGCCCATCCATCCAGTCGATGGCCAATGCCGGGAGCCATCGAATTGTCCACAGTGGAGTGACACATTGCACACTGAATCCCCGTGGACTTCAGAGAGCCATCGGCATTGAAGATTCCTGTGACGCCAATCACCGCGTTCAGTTTCAACAAAGCGAGGGTGACAGCCGGATCATCGACATCTACCTGGCCCTTCTTTAGTTGTTGCTGGAGTGCTTCAGGGAGAGCGTCGACATCAACTTTCAGGCCGAGCGCCAATGCTGTGCGCGGACTTACGCCCGAGCCAATTCCTCCAAACCGGGCACCTTCAATCGCTTTATGCAGTTGAAGCGTATCTCCCCAAAACTCTTCATCTCCAAAAGTATCGAAGCGAAACGTTTCACGGCCTTCCGTAATGGCGGATTGGACATTCGCCAGAATCGCGCGGTCGAATTCATTTAAGTGCTGATTATGCCGAGGTGATGAAGCGACAGGTTGTTTCCCAACAAAGACGACGGCGCAGCAAATTGCGAGCGCAACGGTGTAGACGATTCCAGTACGTGACATTGGATCGCTCCTCTCACCGCAACGGAGGGTCTACGAGCCGGATAGGTTACAAACTCAAACGAAAAAACTTTATCGTGAAATTTAGCGTAACCAATTGCGGGCATTCACGCTCTTTGTATCGACTGCAACTCCGCAATCTGTGTGGAAAGGCGATATTCTTTAATATCGTCCGGTCGTGCCCACTGCGTACAAATGGCGAATTGTAAACAGTTTGCAATTTATTCGCATAAAAGTCCTTCGCAGTTGCCCAAAGCTGTCAAATACCCGTAATCTCTAAGACATTCCTATGTCCCGTCCAGCTGCTGGGCTATCCAGATGCGCTATTACATCAACGTGAACAACTAGGCGGCGCACGTGCGACTTCGTCTGCAAAGCCAACTCGTGATCGTCATGATTGCCGTTCTTTCCGTGCTGACGATTGTGAGCCTGCTTGTCCTGCGGCACAGCGTTCAAACGGAAGTGAGACGGCAGACGCTGGATGCTGTCGCGAGCTCTGTTCATGCTTTCGACCGGCTTCAAGAGCAGCAATTTGCAAGCCTCCTCAGAACGGCGTCCATGATGGCGGAGCTACCGACACTCAAGGCGGTGTTGGCAACGAAGCATCCGACTACGATCCAGGATGCCTCTGCTGAATTTTGGAAACTCTCGGGCACGGATCTGCTCATTCTCGGCGATACAGCCGGCGTACCGATGGCGGTCCACGCATCGGTAGCGAATCTTGGCACTGAGTCGGCGAATCGGATTCTGGCAGTCCGCAGCGCTGAAGAGCCGGAATCATGGTGGTACGACGAAAGCGGGCTTTACAGGATTGTGAGCCAGCAGGTAACGGCAGGATCGGGCAAAGACCAGCAGGCATTGGGAACAATTGTCCTTGGATTGCGAATCAATGATGCAGTCGCGCAGGAAATCGGCAGGCTTACTGGCACGGAAGTGGTGCTCGGCGTCGGTGACTCCATTTTGGCTACGACGCTGTCATCTTCAGATCGGGCTGGCTTGAAGGATGTTTTGCGAAATCAGTCCGGCGAGCGGGATTCAGTTCCGCGCGAAATCAGGATCGGAAATAGGCGATTCGAAACAGCGTCCATTGTTTTGCAAACCGGCTCCAAGGCAACGGTGCGCTGTTATATGCTCATTCCGCTGGAAGAGACGTACGCGTTTCTCTCGCGACTGAACATTACCATCCTCGTGCTTGCATTAATGGTTGCCCTGCTGGGTGCGGCTCTTCTGCGTGTCATATCCAGTGCGATCACCCGCCCCTTGGAAAAGCTGGTCGCGGCGGTGAAGGCGTTGGCGAGTGGCGACCCTAACTACAGGGTGGAACTCAAAGGCAGCGTTGAGGTAAAGGAGTTGGGTTCTGCCTTCGTTTCCATGCGAAGGGATCTTGTGGAGTCTCAGCAGAGGCAGATCGAAGCGGAAAGGCTCGCGGCACTGGGAAGAGCGGCGGGTTCTATCTCCCACGACCTTCGGCATCATCTGGCTGCACTCGTGGCTAACGCCGAGTTCCTCCACGATTCAAAAGGGCCGGATTCTGACCGTGACGACCTTTACCGCGAGATTCAACGTGCTTCCGACCAGATGACCGTGCTGATCGATTCTTTAGTTGAAATTTCGCGCGAACGCAGCACCTTGTCCCTTGCTGAAGATGAACTCCAGCAAATTGTGGTGCGCGCGCGGGACTCGCTAAAAGCGAATCCAGACTTTCGGCAGCAGCAGATCGACATCACTTCTTCGTGCGATACGCGAGGTATGTTTGATGCGCAGAAGCTTCAGAGAGCGTTCTTCAATCTTCTACTTAATGCCTATGAAGCGACATCGGCCAAGTCGGGAATGGTTTCCGTCGACATCAAAAGCGTGGGAGACACGCTAGAGTGTCGGATCACGGACAACGGCCATGGCATTCCAGACGCAGTGAAGGTGTCGATGTTTGAACCGTTCGTGAGTGCCGGAAAAAATAATGGCACTGGGCTGGGCCTGACCATCGCGACGAAAATCATAAGAGATCACTCGGGCGAGGTCGTGCTGGAGAGCACCTCCTCAGAAGGCACAACCTTTCTGGTTCGTCTTCCACGTAGGTCTGCGCCCGAAAGAACGGCTCCCGCCAGCGCAGTTATGTAGAACAAGGAGTTTGTATGAGTCGGCCATCTACATGCATCCGCCGCTCTATTGGTGTTATGGCGATATTGTTCTGTCTCGGGTTGAGCACAGTCGACGGATTGGCTCAGACAAAGGAGAAAGTCGCGAGTGCCGAACTGACGGAGATGATCGTCCAATTGCGTTCTGAACTGACTGAGACTCGGCAGCGACTGGCCGTAGCGGAGCAGCGGATTGCACGATTGGAGAACTCGTCTGCAGAGGAGCAGGGAGAGGCCGACGCTTCGCCGCATACCAAGGAAAGCTATCCGTCTGCCGTAGATCAGCCGCACCAGATGACCGCCGACAGCGACTATTCGGACGGAGGTACGTTTTCGCTGCTGAGATCGCAAGTGGCGGAACAACAGCAGACGAAAGTCGAGAGCACTTCCAAGTATCGCGTAAAACTGTCCGGGTTCATCCTGATGAACGCATACAGCAATCGGGGCGCGGCGGACCATCCGGATCTCGCGAACCGGGCGTTTCGTGACGGACCAGGGAGTGTGGGCGCTACGTTACGGCAATCGATATTCGGAGCGCAGGTGATTGGCCCTACGCTGGCGGGCGGGCGATCGAGCGCGAATATCAGCATTGATTTGGCGGGAGGATTCCCGCAACGTCCTTATGGCACGACCATGGGCATCTTGCGTTTGAGGCAGGCAAGCGGTCGGATCGACTGGGAGACAACGTCCCTGATGTTCGGCCAGGAAACGCCGATTATTTCGCCGCTATCACCAACAACGTTTGCCACGATAGCCGAACCGGGATTCTCCTGGGCAGGGAATCTCTGGGTATGGACGCCGCAAGTGATCGGAGAAAAGAGGATTCGAACCTCGGATTCGAGCTACTTTTCAATCAGCGGCGGGTTGGCAGCACCAACGACAGAGGATATCCCGTCTTCTTCACAGTTCGTCGGACCCAATGCAGCAGAACTTTCCAGGCGACCCGCATTCGAGTTGACCGCGGGATGGCATGGAACGAGATATGGCCAGCCGATGGTGGTAGGGCTTGGCGGATTCTCAGGGCGACAAAGGTATTCGTTTGGCAGAAGTGCGGATGCATGGGCTGGCACGGCGTATTGGGACCTTCCTCTGTTCAAGTTCCTGTCGTGGAGCGGAGAGGCGTATCGCGGGCAAGCGACCGGAGGGCTTGGAGGGGCGGTATGGCAGTCTGTGGCCTACGACGGCGATCCAGATGCTCAGTCGACAAATATGAAGCCGTTGAATTCAATCGGCGGTTGGTCGCAGGTCAAGGTGAAGGTACACCCCAAGTTGGAGTTCAATGTGGCGGGTGGGCAGGATAATGTTCTCGCCTATGATCTGCGGTGGGCACCGCAACTGACGAGTGAGTACTCATCGCTTTTTGCCAGAAACAGAGTAGGTTTCGTGAACGCAGTGTATCGTCCCAAATCGAATTTGCTGTTGAGCGTGGAGTATCGCAAACTGTGGACGTGGCGGTATACGGGTGCGGGGAATTCGGCTGATCAGGTCAATGTGGGGGCGGGGGTAAGTTTTTGAGGGTGCTTAAGCTGCTTTCGAATTCTGCGCTTTTCCTATGTGCGACGCTCTTCGCCTCGGCACAGGGAATAGTCGTGGCGACCCATATCGATATCGATCATGTACATCACGATGCTATTGGCGACAACAGCAACGCGGTGGTCTGGTTGACACCGTTAGAGGGCGGCAAGGAAGCAAAGCCAGTCCCAAATGCCAAGTTCACCATCAGCCAAAAAGACAAGCAGTTCATCCCGCATGTTCTGGCGGTGCCGATAGGGACAAAGATCCAGTTTCCGAATAAGGACCCTTTCTTCCACAACGTTTTCTCGTTGTACCAGGGAAAGAAGTTCGATTTGGGCCTGTATGAGGCGGGCTCTTCGCGCGAGGTTCTCTTTGATAAACCGGGCGTGTCGTTCATATTCTGCAACATTCATCCGAACATGAGTGCATATGTCCTTGCGTTGGACACAAACTACTTCGACGTGACCCGCAAGGATGGGCAAGTGAGGATTGAGAATGTGCCGCCGGGGAAATATCGATTGCAGGTGTGGTACGAGCGGGCGGAGGACGCTGAACTTGCCAGACTTACTCGTATGTTGGAAGTTGGCGAATCCAACATTAAGGTAGGCACAATTCACGTTAAGGAATCACCGAAGTTCCAGCCCGAGCATAGCAACAAACACGGCAAGCCGTACGATCCTGAACCGCCTCCGTATTAATCCTTGTAATTCAAGGAGCAGACACATCGACGGCAGATGGGATTGTGAGTTACATCGAGAGCCTTCCGAAAATCTACTGCTGCAGGTTTATTGAGAACTTCTTGCAGAGAATGCTGGTTAATGTCCCCGATCTGTTCGTGAAAGAAACATGGACGCACAACTCCGTCTGTTTCGAGAACTGCTGATATCCAAGGCGCGTTGCAGATGGGCGCCGGAGGGAGCGCACCCTCGATGAGCGCTCGGAAGTGCCGAGCGATTCTACGCAGTTTGTCCGGCGATTCTCGAATGTAGCCTGAATCAATCTCAAGTGCGCGCTCAACAATCAGAGATTCGATTTCCGTTTCCAAGGTGCTGACTTGCCTGCTGTCGAGAGCGATTTCATTCTGGCGTTGAACAGGCCACACGAGGTTGCGGTTGAAGGCCGTCGAGGTAACATCTGCCGCAAGAAAAGAGATACTTGCCAGCCCGAGTGATTGCGCGGTGGCAACCGTGTCGCGAAGATGGTCGAAGTTGGATTTCTGAACAGTGGTTCGGGCGGACATTGTAAAGTCCGGACGGAGCCCGCGAATCACGTTGGTTGCGCGCTGAATACGGTCGCAAGCGCCCGGCACTCCACGGATCTGGTCATGAATTGCGGAGGGACCGTCTAGCGAGATGATGCAATCGTCGACATGATCGCAAACGGATTTGCAATGCCGCTCAAGGAGCAAACCGGAAGTTAGCAGCGTGATCCTGATGCCCAGAGACTTGAGGAACGTGCACACGGAAGGGAAATCGGAGTGCATCAAGGGCTCTCCGCCTGTCAGCACAACCCATTTGACCTTCAGTCGTTGCAGATCGTCGCGCAGACCGTGAAGGGTCTGTAGCGAGAGTTCGTGGGACTCGGTGCGCTTCCATATATCGCACATTGTGCAGCGGCAGTTACACCTGCCGTGCAAGTTCAGGATCAAGATAGGAAGCGTTGTAATGTCGCTTACGGCTTCGGAACCAACCCTAGCTTCTTCAGCAGTAGCCATGGCAAACCCTTTTCCCAGCTATGCTGACGGTCGGGCCAAGGATTTTGTGCGCTTCGTCCAGCAAACGCTGCATTGGTGCCCTGACCCAACGGACTGTGCCTTCAATCTCAACAGCTTCCAATTTGGACGTTAATTCGCGAGGCATGCGGTCGTGCAGAGTCGTCGAAAGCAGCTGGATTCTTCCCCCGAGCAGGACTAGTTCCACCTCACGGAAGCTGGATCGAATCAGGGACTCGGCCGGGGAGAGTCCGCGATTCCTGATTGCGACAAGATCGGCAATCGCGCCTTCAAGAAGGGAGCCTTCGCCGTCGCTCAGTTTCAAAACGTCGGAGGAAAAGAGTGTGACGTTCCGGAATAGTTCCGGCGCCGAAAAACCCATCCGTTGATGGGCGAAGTTTAGTTCGTCGAGCAAATCGCCGTTTGCGGTGAGCGGCGAATCGGTGCCGAGCGCAACCCGCTGGATTGAGCGGATGAAGTCGGCGTCTTGCGGATACCGAAAAAGGAAGTCGGCGGAGCTTGGACACCATATGAGTGCCGCACGACGGTAATTCAACAACGAAGCATCGCGTTGGTCTAGGGCAAGTCCATGTACAACGACGGTAGAGGAATTGAGAGCTCCTAGGGAACTAAGTAGTGCGAGTTCTCGACGGCAGCGAGACGTGGTGCCTTCTCCCAGATGGATGATGAAGGGAGTGTCCGGTGAGCCGGACTGAAACCGTTCGAACACGTCTTCTTCGAAAAAAAGAGAATGCGCCCAGCGATAATCGCGCAGCACGCGAACGGGAAACTCAGGATCGCTGAAGTCGGGCTCATATGGATTGTGATGACAAACAGTGGTTACTCCGGCGAGCAGGTTACGGATTGCTCCCCACCACAGACGAACGGAACGAGGCACTTTACGCTGCGTGGCAATCTCGTCTGCGAATTGATTGTGAATGTCTTTGGCCCACTCGGAAGCGCTGGAGTAGGGTCCATTCCCCATCCTAGGGAATAGTGCAAAGTCGAGATGATCGTGAGCGTTGATGAGCCCGGGAAGGAGTAAATACCCGGACAGATCGATGTCCGCTCGCAGCCTGGAGGACGAGTGCGTGATCTGCTGAATACGTCCGCGTGATATGGAAACGCTGCAAGGTCTGGCTACGTTGCTAGAGAACGCGACATCGCCTCCGGACAGTCGGAAGGAGTCGCGGAGCTTGCTCGTCCTGACCACAGGTGCAGCTATCGCAGGCTTGCGAAGGCGCAGGATATAGATCGGCGGCCTACCGGAACAACTGCGGATTACGTCTGCCTTGCCTGCTCTCCGTAAAATCTCACGTTCCGGCGTTCCAAAGAGAGGCTCGATTCTAGCTGATATCTCGAAGCCACAACGGCGAGTCTCCGTTTCAAGCTCGGTGATGCTGCGAGACACTGTTGGCAGCGATACCTCCCGAGCGCCAGAGATGAAGCCCCGTTTCCACTGCAGGAGGTTTGAGGTTTCGGGATGAATATCGGAGATGAAGAACTCCGCACCAGGACGCAGGACGCGCCATACTTCGATGAGCACCTTTTCCAGATTCTGGACATGGCTGACCATAAATGACCCGATCGCGATATCGAAGCGATGGGACCTGAGAGGCATGGCGGTAGCGTCCGCAAGTAACAGATATGCAGAGCATCCAACATGTATGGCAGCGCGCGATAACATTTGTGCGGAGCTGTCGATTCCAACGATGGCACTGGCTTCGCGTGCAGCAAGCACAGCCGACCAGCGGCCCGTTCCACAACCGAGGTCCAGTACAGAGCACCCTCGAATGGAGGGAAGGAGCGGTTTCAGTATTCTGGTTTCGAGCGCGAGCATGGGGTTGGGCTGCTCATCGTACACGGCAGACCACCCATCGAACTGAAGCCGAGTTTCGCTCGTGGCGAGTGAATCAGACACGGCTACAGGCTCTCCCGCTTGGGCTTTCGCAACTCGATGAACTGGTGTGCCCACTCAAGTTCCTTGGGGAATGCGTAGGTTTCTGTTTTGTAGCGCCATGCACTCAGAGTCTTGAGAAGAACTCGGCTCCAACGAGGAGCACGGATATCCTGCACCGTCGGCCAACGCGCATTGATGACGGTTTCAAAGTTGTCAATGAGGTCCTTGGTCGCTTTCGTTAACCATGGCGTGTTCGGGTCTATTCGAAGCGTGAAGTCCATCCAGCGCTTGGTCGCCCACTCTTCCGGCGTGGCTGGGAAAGAAATCTGGCCGTCAATCTTGCCGTACATCGAATCGCGCTGCGGTACAGGAGTGTAGTGATAGATGATGATTTCTGATTCCGGATTTATGTGTTTTATTTTGCGGATGAAGTGAAGCGTTTCGGTGGTATCGCGTTCCGGGTCTCTCGGGTTACCGATCACAAATGAGAATTCGGGAATTATGCCGAATTGACGGATTCTGGCCGCGAGTTCGAGCGTCTGCGCAGTCGTGATTCCTTTTTTCATTTCCTTCAGCGCCCAGTCAGAGCCGGATTCGGCACCAAAGAAAATCATGGTGCATCCTGCGGCGCGAAGTTTCTGAAAGGTATCATCGGAGTACCGGCACATAATGTCGATACGTGCTTCGCACCACCAGCGAAGATTGAGCAGAGTCATGCGATCGGCGAGTTCGCGGGTATGCGACTCGGCCAAAAAGAAATTCATGTCGTAGAACTGGACCGAGTCGGCGCCGTAGCGTTCCTTAAGATGTTCGAGTGTGGAGGCGGTCCGCGCGGGTGATTCCATTAACTCGCGCGTCCCGTATGCGGCATGAACGCCGCAGAAGCTGCATCTGAATGGGCACCCAATACTGGCGTGATGCACCGCCGTGCGTTTTCCGAAGAATGACGGCCGCAGGTACCGCTCAACGAGAACACGGTAAAAGGGGGTGCGAGGGAAGGCATCGGGGCCCTTCATCAGGCGCTCGCAGTTGTGGCGATGCAAACCGAACATATCCTTGTAGGAAAGGCCTGCAACGGTGTCGAGGCTGCGGTTTCCACGAAGCGCGCTTATCAATTCGAGCAGAGTCTCTTCGCCTTGTCCACGCACAACGTAGTCGACGTACTTTGCATTCAGCGCGGCATCCGGATAGATAGAAGGGAAGTATCCACCCCAAACAATTGGCAGCTTCGGATGGCGGAGTCGAATTTCGCGACTGGCTTCCATCGCGGCGACCATCTGCGGACCGGGCATCACGGTTACCCCGAGTAGCTCAATGTGGTCCTTTTCGATAACAGAAAGCAGACTGTTCACCGCATGGTCGTCGAGGTTACCGTCAATGATTACGTAGTCTTCGCGGCCTTCGAGTACGGCCCCGAGAGCCAGGATCGAAAGCGGTAGGCGACAGTTCCGCGGACGCGTCGCCCTGGGATTGAAAAGCAAGATCACTTCCGAACCTCCGCGACGTAGATGCGGAAACGTGAGGGCTCCCGGGTTCCTCTAAGCTTTGCCAGGAGAGGCCGAAGGTGCCAGCGCCACCCATAGAACGGCCTGTATATCTGCCAGCGTATGCCGAATTCGCGTTCAAGTGCTGTCAGTCGGGCATCTGTCATAAACTCCAAGCTGCACAAAGAGTCGGATGCGAATCCGTATTCGCGGCGAAAGGCCTGTCGGCGTTCCGCCACCATCCGGAGGCCGCTATCGGGGTTGGAGTACCAGGCAGTGTCAGCGATGATGACGGATCCACCAGGTCGGAGACACCGAATACTTTCGCCCAGAGTTCGGGCGAAATCTTCGGAGTAGTGGAATGACGCGTTAAATATGGCCATATCGAACTGGTTATCTGCAAACGGCAAGCGATCCAGTTCTGCCTGAAACCGAGGGAAAAGTTCGGGAACGGATCCTCGAAAGAATGTGGCGGCTCCGAGACCATCGGCTTCGTTCGTCAACAAGTCGACCGCGACAGGGCGGTAGCCGCGAATAAGGAGTCGGTAGCTGAGCCAGCAGTTTCCTGCGCCTAGATCAAGGATGCTGGGCGAGTGGCCTTTCCTACGAATGATTGCAGGAAGAATGCGATCTTCAATGTAGCGAAATGTTGTTCCACGAATCTTCCACTGAGCTGCATTCCGGTCGGTATGGTCGGAGTAAGGAAGATTAAGGTAATAAGCGGCATCAGAGCTGCCGCGGCCTTCCTTGGACCGAACAAACTCATACTCCCTGATGAACTGCTCGAAATGCCCGGCCCTTTCGGGAAGAATGCCTCTCCAGATTCCGTTTTCACACGGGATGCTCAGGTTGCAATGGGAGCAGACGGCACGTGTACCGCTTACGCGGTAAAGCGAGTGCTCGCATCTCGGGCAGCGCAGGGCCAGTCCGGTGCCCGCAACGGGGATGTTGATT
Source organism: Terriglobales bacterium (assembly GCA_035561515.1). Classification (NCBI taxonomy): domain Bacteria; kingdom Pseudomonadati; phylum Acidobacteriota; class Terriglobia; order Terriglobales; species Terriglobales bacterium. The sequence goes on from DATMXP010000018.1 coordinate 215,923, forward strand.
CGTACGGTTGCACTCATCGGGTCACCTTCTCGAAGACCACCAAGACGTGATCGCCAAGGACGCGAAAGAGCGGCAGGGTAGCGAGTTGTCGATCGAGAGCCTTAAGCATCTGGAGTGTTTTTGGATGTGATCGTGCCCAGTGTTCGAGGTAAGAGGGCGGAATACAAAGGCCGACGGCACTAATGCTTCGAACTCGGAACCAGGGGCTGAACGCTTCTCTCATTTTGGCCAGCGTCGGGTAGGTGACTGTGAATTGCTGCCCGTCGAAGGACTTTACTACCCTGCCGGATAGCCTACGAAACGCGCGCTTAGCATCGAAGCGAACACCGTAATATAGGAGCTCCCACGCGCAAATACGCGAAGATACACAGAGCACCATTTTCGATCCAACTTTCACAACTTTGCATAGAGTGGCAGCGAGTGCGGCAATGTCTTGCACGCAGTTCAGCCCTGAGAAGTTCGACAGCACACCGTCAAATCGCTGGTTAACCAGGTTCGCAATATTCTCGGTTGGGAGACACAGAAACTGAATCGATCCACGCGTGCGCACATTACTCGACTTACGCGACGCAACGTCAATCATCGACTTGGAAGCATCGCAGGCCAGAACGTGTATCTCTCTGTGAGCGAGAAACAGAGCGTCTTCGCCCGTACCGCAGTTCAGTTCGAGAACGCGATCCCCAGGCTTGAAAACCTGTGAGAGCACGGCCCAAACGGATTCTCGCTGCGCCGTCCCAACTACCGAATACGTGAATAGAGTGTCGTATTCGTAAGCGATTGCATCGAAGGCGCGACCTGACGCGGTAAAGGTGCTCAGTGTCATCATCCTTGTGCCTCGCGTTGCGCATCACGGAGAAATCGCCGGGCGGAGTTGATCCTGGCTTCGAGATCGTGGGCGAACTCTGGAGATGTTTCAGCGACTCGCGATGCACGTTGCAGTGCCATTTCGTCACGCAAGAGGGAGTCGGCTGTTTCGTAATAGGATCGAGGATGTCGCCCCCGAAGAGTGATCTCCCGATCGCTCGTCTCGGCCCAGGGCTTGACTTGGGTGAGCCTATCTTTCACTTCCTCGTAGTAAGGCGTGCCTTTGATCGGGTAAGCGACGGTGGTGAAGAATATGTCCGGGTCCGTGCGCTTCAGGTGCTCGAGAGTTGCTTCGATGTCTGAAAGATCCTCGCCTTCGTAACCCCACATCAGAAACATGCCCGTCTGAATGCCGCGTTCGCGGCAGAGTTCAACGGCCGTTTGAACTTCGGATGTTGTCACGTCCCGCTGCATAGCATCGAGGACGCGTTGAGATCCGCTTTCTGAGCCGATCCAAATGCGGAAACAGCCAAGCGTGGCCATGAGTTCGGCGACCTCTGAATTCATCCGGTCGGCACGGGTGATGCACTCGAAAGGAATGTGCAGATTCCGCTGACGCATCTCGCTGGCGTAGGTTCGAAGCCAGGCGTGATGGATAGTAAAGACGTCGTCGGCGATCCACATCATGTCAGGCTGATATTCGGAAATTAGGCATTCAATTTCGTCCACGACAAGAACGGGATTACGTCGCCTGTGGGTCTGGCCATAAACCTGGTGACTGCACCAGCGACAGCGGTAAGGGCACCCACGCGCAGTGATCAGAGAAACAGAGCTCTTGCCGTGGGCGGTGCGCCATGCAGATAGATACTTGCTCATGGCAATGTCGCCACGCGCCGGCAATGGTTGTGCGTCGAGGTCGCGAAGCTGAGCCCGAGGTCCGGTAATCCGGACGGCTTCGCCCTCATCGAGAAACGCGATGCCGGCAATGTGGCGCAGAGACTCAAAGTCGCGTCGCAGAAGAATTGGAAGCAGTTCCTCCATGGTGACTTCGCCTTCGCCGTTGACCACGATATGCGCGCCGCACTCCAAGTATTCTTTCGGATACGCGCCTGGCTCCGGCCCGCCGACCACGCAAATCCAGCCAAGTTCACGCGCCGCCCGAAGTATCTCCACGACGTGCTTTCGCGTCATTAGGTTCGCGTAGATTCCCAGGATGGCAGGCGTTTCTGTGCGGAGTACTTTGTAGAGTTCTTCTCGGGTTGAAAAGGTGGAGTCGAATACCTCCACATCAAATCCTTTTTGGCGTAGATGAGAACAGAGGTACAGGATTCCCAAGGGCGCGTAGGGCTTCATGATCTGAAGCTCTTTCGCGTCCTCGTTCAGGAAGTAGCCGTGCGTCAGAAGGAGGTCCACGTCATGCTCCCTTTCCGTTGAATGCAAGTTGCGCTAAAGGAACAATGGACGATCGTGCGGACGAGTGTGCCAGCGTTGCGTCTGAGTTACGGCTAAATGGCTCCATGCTTTCAACGGACTTCCATATGTCGGATACGGAAAGTCCGGTCGTAACGCCAGCGGTCCAGCTTTCGACTTCGGCATGAAGGGCGTCGCGAATGGCACGGTAGAACGAGTCCGTGTAAGCACCCTTGAATATGACGCAGAGGTCGTCGCTATCTCGCCAATTTCTCTTGTGGCCAAGTTCATCGCGAACGCGGTTATAGAAACCAGTGTTGGGCAACGGATAGGAGAGCGAAACGCCGATATCGTCGGGGCGCGTGCTTCGTACGAGCGATATCGTCTTTTGGATGTCTTCCCATTCTTCGCCGGGATATCCAAACTGCAGGAAGTAGCAGGCTCGGATATCGGCGCTCTTCAGGCGGTTTCGAGCGTCGATGATCTGTTGAACATGCAGACCCTTGTCCATGGCATCAAGCACCTTCTGAGAGCCGGATTCCACGCCCATCCAAACCTCGGAGCACCCTGCTCGCTTCAGATCGGCGACGGTTCGTTCACTCATGAGGTCTGCGCGAGATTGGATCTTGAAGGCGACCTGACATTCACGACTTTGTACCTCATTGGCAAATTCAGTGGTCCAAGTGTGGCTGAGCGCAAACACATCGTCCGCAAACCAGAAATGCTCCGCACTGCAATCGCGCTTCAGGCGTAACATTTCGTCGGCAACAGTGGCCGGCGCACGAAGCCGGAACTTATCGCCGGAGATTGGCTTGGCGCACCAATTGCAGCGATACGGGCAACCACGACTGCTGACCAAATTCAAGGAGAAATAGCCGTGAGCGGTTCTCCAGGCCTCCCGGTATGACTTGATATCAACAAGATCCCAGGCCGGTGAGGGAAGAGCGGTGAAATCGCCAACGTTGTGAGACACGCGGGTGGAAAGTATCGATGATTCCGCCTGAACTACTCCTGGGATAGCGCCAGCAGTGCCGCGCGAAAGCTTACGGCATAAGTCTGCAAGAGCGTATTCGGATTCCCCAAACAGCACATAGTCGACGCTGTGTTGAAGATAGTCTGCCGCGTGATCGGTAGCGTCAGAGCCGTGGCACACGACGACCGCACCGGCCTCCCGCGCAAGAGCAGCCATCTGCCACGCAAGTTCACGCATGCGGCTAAGGCACATCTTCGTGAGGAAGTTAAAGTCATCTTCATAGATGGCTACGATCTTGGGACGGCACGCACCCAGAACATCGGGGAACTCCGATACAGGATCACGCAGCATGGTGTCGAAAAGCGCGACGGATAGGCCCTTTTGGCGTAACACCGAGGCGGCGAATAGAGTCCCAAGAGGGGGATAGGGCTGCATCTTGCGCACCTGCTTACGGTCGTAGAGGAGGTGGTAAGAATGTGTAAGCAGCACGTCGATCAAGCATCACCTCGAAATTCAACAGACGTCTTGCGTGCGCAGTGTTTCGCCGGTCAACAGCGATCGGCGAGTCACGAGTTTCTCAGTAGAGCGCGCTATCCAAAGCTCCCAAGGAAAGGAAAATCGATTTGCGCGAAGCCTCCAGCGAACTGGCGCTGCCAGAAACTTTCGGGCGCTCCGCTGGAGAAGGGGGAAAGTCCTGGTGGCCTTACGTATCTGGTTGTTCAGCAGGAAGTACGCGAGAACGCGGCGTAATCGCGACAGATCCTCGCCGCGCAGCCAGGGCAGCACGTTCGTCCCGAGTGGCATATCAGCCCACTCGCGTAGCGACTGCGGTTCGTGCACGCCCAGTTCTCTCAGCTCAGGCCAGATTGGAATTCCGGGATACGGTGTGAAAATGTTCGGAGAAAAACTGACGTTCCAGAAATGTCCAGCAATGTCGCTCATAGTTCGGAACGTCTCGAGGCGATCGGATTCAGTTTCGCCGGGATATCCGAAGATCAGGTTGAACGTGACGTGAATACCGCCGAGCTCAGCCTTGCGCGCCGTCTCGTACATCTCGTCCACGCGTTGATGACGCTTGTTCATGAGCTTCAGAACGGGAGCGGATGTGGATTCAGTGCCGAAGCCCATGTGCGAAACGCCGCTCTTGCCAAGCAGGCGGGCGTCGTCGTCACTCATGCGGCAGAGAAAGTCCGTCGAAGCTTGAAAGGTCCACCGGAAGCGCACGCTGGAATCATGGATTCCCCTGGCAATTGCGATAGCGCGACGAACATCGACGGGGAAGTTGGAATCCAGAAGTGCGATTTCCTGAAGCCGGTAACGCTCTGCCAAGCCGATCATCTCTTCAACAACCCGTCCGGCAGACAGAGCGTTGAACCGTCGCTTGTAGAAGACCATGTCGGTGCAGTAGTTGCACGCATACGGACATCCCACGCTCGTGGCATAAGCAAGTTTGCGAATACCAGTGACACGCTCGTAAGCGTCTACCTGCGCGAGATCGAAAGCCGGAGTCGGGAGCGAATCCAGGAGTTCCACGCGACGCGAAGGGTTGTGGACGATCTCCGACCCAGACTTCCATGACAATCCGGCAATACCTGACGTCTCAGCGTGATCACGAAGTGCGGAAGCAAGCTCGACGAGAGTGATTTCGCCCTGTCCGCGAACGATGAAGTCTACGAATGGCTCGCGTAATGTCTGTTCAGGCAAAAGACTGGGATGCCATCCACCGAAGGCAATTGGAACATGCGGTAGATGTGACCTTAGCGAATTGGCAATTTCAATGGCGCCAAGAATCATCGGCCCGGTAAGGACTGAAATCCCAACGCATATGGCATCCTTTGCTTCTCGCAGACAGCTGGCTCTGTAGTTCGAATCTATGGCCGCATCGATAATCACGGGTTGGAAGCCGGCTTTTCGTAACGACGACGCGAGCGTAAGTAAGCAAAGAGGAGCGCTCAGCGGTGGGCCGTCGTATGGCGGATAGAACAAGACGACCTTGGGTGTTGAGCGCGTCATCAGCAGGCGGCCTCGGAAGTGCGTGGTTCAAGTCGCTTTGCATCCACTGCTGGCCTAAAGGAGGCGGTGCGCTGCTTAAGCTTGTTGTTGACCCATAATTCCACTGGCGCGGAGTAGAAATCGTGATCGAGACGCCAGCGGGCGGGAATGGAAATACATTTCTGAACCCGCCGAGTAAATCGATCGCGTGAATCGGCTGCAATCGGTATGCGGTCAAAGGCAATGCGTAGATAGTCCCGCATGACCTGCAGGCGGCGATGCTCTCGCCCGTTGAGCCAGGGCAAAACGGTATAACGGGGAAAGAAGTCGGCCCATCCTTCAAGAGTGCTGGGGACCTGGATGCCAAGCTCCGAAGCGTGTTCCATAATTGGCGATCCGGGATAGGGGGTGAAGATGTTCGTCCAGAACTCCGCGCCTGGGAACCGCCGGCAGACGTCCATCATGAAGTCCACGGTCTCGCGGCGTTCTTTCGAGCCTTCGCCTGGGTAGGCAAAGATGATGTTGAACGACGGTCGTATGTCCGCCTCTATACACCGAGACGCACTCTCGTAGATCGAGTCGAAGTCCTGGAACTCTTTATTCATCGCCCTGAGAATCTTTTCGGAGCCCGAATCGACGCCCTGGCAAATCTGGTGCAGTCCACTACGCCGGAGAAGACGCAGGTCTTCAAGGGAGAGCCGTGCCGTTAAATTGGTCGTTGCCTGAATGCTCCACTTAAAACGTGCACCCGCACGAACCAAGCCTTCGCCAATCAGCCGCGCACGATCGAGGTCAACGAGAAAATTGTCGTCAACGATCCAGAGCAACTCGAGGTTGTAACGAGAGGCGAGATCAACTGTTTCTTCAACGAACTGTTCTGGCGATAGCGCATTCCACTTGCGTCCATAGACTCCGGCATTCGTGCAATACGAGCAGTTAAAGGGACACGCCAAGCTAGAGATGTACATGGCCCAGCGACGCCCGCAACTCTTCTCGTAGGCATCGAAATCGGCCAGTTGGTAAGCTTTGGGAGGCAGACTGGCAATGGGTTTCAGCGGACGTTCCTGCGTGAACATCAGTTTGCCATCACGCTTGACGCCAATACCGCTGATGAGATCCATTGCGGAGCGACTTTCGATATGGCGCACCACCTCAAGCATCGCGTCTTCACCTTGGCCGCGCACGACAACGTCAATGAATGGAGCCTCAAGCGTTTGCCGCGGCAACAGAGACGGATGCCAGCCTCCGAGAACAATCGGGAAATCAGGGTTCCACTTCTTCACGGCGCTTGCGATCTCAACGGTGTCGCGAATCATCGGTCCCGTCACGAGTGAGATTCCGAGACATATAGCGTCTTTCACCTCTTCAAGGACTCGTTTCTGAAAATTCGGCGTGATGGTCGAATCGATAAGACAGACTTCGTATCCGGCCCGAAGCAGCGGAGTTGCAACCGCCAAAATCCCCAAGGGGGCTGTGGCTTCGGTGCTCGCGAATTGAGGGAAGAAGAAGACGACCTTTTTTGAACGCGCACCCACGTCGCGGAATATAGGCGTCCCGAGTGGGTCCGGTTGTCACTGATTTGTCACGGAATTGTCATTTTCTTGCGCGACCGTTTCGTTATGCCAAGTTTTCGATACGCTGTTGCCCTGGTGGCAGATGGAAACATTTGTGGTTGACGAAGCTGCTCTTGAGTTGCGGACATGGGTCTGCGTAGCCGGAGTTGCGGTTCGAGTATCGACGAATTCGGAAAGTGTTCTGCGAAGCTTTCGCACGAGGAAGTTCCTGCAACAGCCCGATGCAGCGTTCAGCATCAATGTGGCAGTTCGAACCGGCGCGAGGTCGAAATATGCGACGCCCTATTTTCGCGGCATGGCACACTTGGTGTTTATGGAGTTCGGTCCAGACGACGTGTTCGTTATCGATCTGCTGCGTCGTCGAATAGATGGGATTGTGAAGGAACAGCTGGCTACCGACATCAATTTCTGGAACAAGTTATTTGTGCCTATCTGCATGGGCGTGCTGGGGCCAACGGTCGGAGTGATACCGGTTCATTCTGCTTGTTTAATTCACAACAGCACTGGCCTGTTGCTGGCGGGACAGTCGGGGAGTGGAAAGTCCACTCTGGCGGTAGCATTGGCTCGTGAAGGATTAGGATTCATCTCGGATGACTGGACGTATGTTACACATGCCGCCGATGGCCTAGTAGCGCATGGCTTGCGAGCGCCGATCAAGCTACTACCTGGTAGTGATCGTTACTTTCCGGAATTGCGTGGACGGTCACCGGAGACTTCACTGAATGGCGAACTAGCATTTGAAGTCTGCAGCTGCGATCTGGGCTTTTCGTATGAGGACACGTGCTATCCGAAGCACATTGTGTTCGTGGAGCGAACGCCGGGGTCTAGTGTTGATCTCGAACCGCTAGAGCGCGAGCAAGTGCTCGCCTATTTCACATCGAGTATTGAGCGGCTTCCCGAGGAACTAATGGCGGTAGCGGAGACTCGCGAAACTATTCTTCGACGTGTTGCTGACCTCCCCGGATATGTATTCCGATACGGAGGATCCCCGCGAGACGGAGCTCGCGGCCTAATTGATCAATTAACCATCTGCAAGGAGGTGTTGCGGTGATCCAAACAACGCCCCTTTTTGATCCCCTCAGACGTTTCGTTGACTGTGAGCTTGTCAGTACCGTGAGAATTGGAACTACCGTCGTGAGAATACACACGAACTCGCCGGAGTTGACGAGCAATTTCATGGCGACGTTTACCGAAGTGAAATCAGAAGAAGCCGCATATCAATGTCGAATCGCAGTAGATTATGACGTGAATGCAGTCGAGAACCATGGGGCACGACTAATCACGACTGGCGGAATTTATGTGCGTCTTGGCAATGGATCATTCCTCTGTGAAGATTCTTCTCAGAAGCGGATCGTTGGTTTTCTCGCCCGAGGTACCGACATGCAGCGGGTCGTGCGTCACGTAATAGAACTCGTTTCCGGCGTAGCAAGCCTCACGATCATGTTTACACAAAAATGACAAAACAGTGACTCGACCGTGACATGCCGTTCGTCAACGGCTCGTAACATCGCGCATGTTTCCGAAAGACAACATGCGTTTCATCGAGACAACACGAATGTGGCCGACTCTGTTGTTGGCCTGCCTTTTTGTAGCGGGTTCGCTCGCGATAGCACAGGATTCGATTGTTATCTCCGGCGGCGCCGGCATGGTAGGAACAACAAGCTCGGGCTCAAAGTTCGTTCAGCCTATTCTTGCACCGGTTGCAGTGGTGCCAATCGGAGAGCGGGTTCTTATTGAGAGCCGAGGCGACATTCGCGAGTTCCTGTTTTGGCCTGCAAACGGATCGTACTCTCACCAGTTCTTCGGAAGTCTCGAATATCTGCAGGTCAGCGTTATCGCTAACTCTCATCTGACATTGACCGCGGGTAAATTCCTCACACCCTTCGGCGTATACAACGAGCGGCTGACGCCGATCTGGATCCGAAACTTCCAGGACGCACCAATCATTTTCCCGATAGGGACCCGAACCACCGGTTCGAGCAACGGGGCAATGATCAGAGGTAATGTGGTAGCGCGTCGAGATTGGCAAGTGGATTATGCCGGATACTTCTCGGCGTCAAGTAACGTGGAGCAATTCAAGGCGGGACGCAGTGCGGGGTTGCGTACTAGTTTGTTCCTTCCCAAGCCGGGTCTGGAAATCGGAGGGTCCTACGAACGATATCTGCAAGCGACTCTAACAGGAGATACGGTTACGCCCGGGGCTCTGGACGAAAACGATACAAACATCTTTGGAGCACATCTTTGGTGGCACCCCCCGCAGTCGGCATTTCATTTCAAAAGCGAGTTCGCACACTCACCATCAGGTCACGGTTATTGGATCGAAACGGCTTATCGTTTCGGTAAACCTGCGAGCACGGCATATTTCAGTGGTGTTGAACCGCTCTTCAGAATGCAGCAGTTCATCCGACGAGACCAGCGAGTGGGAGACTCTCTGCCCAGAGAGGGCGCACAGCAGGCGGACTTTGGCGTGAATTACTACATCACGCCCACGCTGCGAGTGAACGGTAGCTATTCGCGGCAGTTTACCCCGCTGGGAGACAGAAACATTTGGAACGTCGCCATTACATACCGATTCTTGGTGCCTATTCCATTGGGATCAAAGAAATGAAAAGCAATGTCGCAATATTCGTACTGCTTTTGGGTGCCATCGCGTTCGCGGTGATGGTGTCGGCCCAAGACTCGACCGTGGGCGGCAAAACTACCAGCACTTCGGCGCCGAATGGCTCTGCACGGCAAAAGCAAGCGCCAGACGCGGCAGACGAAGGAGAGCGGCTCTTCCATGTGCACTGTAGTCGGTGTCACGACGCACCCCAGCAACTGTCTCCGCGTGCCGCGGCGACTGTGCTGAAGCACATGCGCGTGAGGGCATCCTTGAGCCAGGAAACAGAAAAGTTGATTTTGGATTACATCCGACCATAAGGATCGATAAAGGTGATGGGGAAACGGCCATACGTTAAAAGAATCTTTGCAGTAATGGTATTGATCGCATTGATGAACTCGGGACTCGCTGCCGCAGAGGCACGGAAAATTGAGATCACCGCGAAAAGGTTTGAATACTCTCCGGCGGAAATCACTATTAAGCGGGGTGAGACGGTGACCCTGGTTGTCCGCAGCCTCGACGTTGCACATGGACTCAAGTTCAAAGAGCTCGAAGCGCAGACAGAGATCCCTAAGGGAAGAACAGCGGAACTGACACTAACGCCGACCCAGGCGGGCACGTTCGTCGGACAATGCAGTCATTTTTGCGGGTCGGGTCATGGCCAAATGAAGTTGACGCTTCACGTTACGGATTAACAGTGTTTCGCATTCTACAACTCGCGTTCCTTATTTTGCTGGTGGTGGTGGCGGTCGCATGCCGCGCATCAGCGCCGGGAAAGGTCGAGACCGCCTTGATGACACGGGCGAAACGCTTGCTGTTTGTTGGCAACAAGGACGCCAGGAATCCGCTGCAGGCGAACCCGCAAACAATCGAGTCCGGCAAGGAGGCATTTTCCAGCTATTGCATGGTGTGTCATGGATTGGATGGCCAGAACACTGGAGTTCCTTTCGCGGACCGAATGTCCCCGCCAGTGCCTAACCTCACTTCCAAGGAAGTGCAGTCATACACAGACGGTCAACTCAAGTGGATCATCGAAAACGGACTCTCACCGTCAGGAATGCCGGCGTCCAAAGGGATCCTAAATGACGACGAGATCTGGTCGATAGTAGCCTACATCCGTAATCTGCCGAAGCCTGGAAGCCTGGGAGAGCCCTGCATCTATACCGGTGAATGTTCCCAGCCCGAGCCCGGCCAAGTTCAACCGCAGAAAGCCGGTGCGCAGTGAATCATCAGCTTGCGGCGGGGATTCTCAACGTATTCCGGGACGATGCTTTTTGCGATCCAGCGCCCTTGCGTCAATTCCCGGCGCGAGAGTGGTCGCGCACGGAATTCTGGCTCGATGCAAGTGGGCTGGCGCTCTATTTTCTGAATCGTCTTGAGAACCTTCATGCGACCTCATGCATTCCTCCTCAAGTGCTGAACAAACTTGAGAGTAAGCGTAAGGGAAGTGCCAAGCGAGCGGCTGTACAACTGCAGGAACTGGAAAGTCTGACTAATCTCCTGCAGGAGCGTGCGATCCCATTTGTAGTGATGAAGGGCTTTACGCTCATTCCTGACTACTGTCCGGATGCAACTCTTCGTTATCAACTCGATCTCGATTTCCTGGTCCCTGAGATTGACGCGCAAATCTGCAGACACGCACTTCGACGTCTTAGATTCGAGCTTACCGACCACACTACGGAGGTCTGGCAGTTCAAGCGAGGTTCCAGTCGGCTTCCAGGTCTGCCGGACCTTTATCGGCCTCAACGGCAATCGACGGTGGAGCTGCACTTCAGTGTGCGTGGAGCATACGGGCCTGAGATCACGCCGTACTTGATTGACAGAACCGTACTTCGTTCCGTTAAAGGTTTCGTCATACCATCCCTCAGCGATGTAGACCTATTCATTGCGCAAGCGGCTCATTTATTCGGACACATTCGCAGTGAATGGACTCGAGCGTCCTGGCTGCTGGAGTTCAGAAATTTCGTAGCCGGCCGTCGGAATGACGAGGATTTGTGGAGCCGTGTCACAACCGCCGTGGCAGATCGTGATGACTTGAGGACCGCGGTAGGCTGTGCTCTCGAAGCGGCGACAAGAGCGTGGGGAGAGTTCGCACCGCCTGAATTGACGGAATGGTTCTGCCGATACCTGAACCCCGGAGTTCGCCGCTGGTGTGAAGACTATACGCCGCACATCTTGCATGCCGAGTTTCCTGGAACGAAGTTCTATCTGATTCTTGAGCGTGAACTAGGCCAAGACACGGGTGCGTGGAAGCGTCTCCGCCGCGCAAAGCTACTGCCGCTGCGTAAACCGCCAAAAGTAATCCCGCAAGGGGCAGCATTCGGCAAAGAGTCGGCCTCTGCAAGGACACTCGCGGAATTAAGGTACGTACTGTTCAGAGCCCGGTTTCATATCCAACAGGGAATCCGGACGGCATGGCACTTGCGGAAATGGCAGGCGAAGCGCCCAAGTGTTCAGGTTAATCGATGTTTGAGCGAGTCCATCAAAGTAGCTGATTAGTTAAGGGTCATGTTGTTGTTGAACAACCCGGTCCTATGGGCAGGTCACAAGTACCTAAGTGACAGGGCGAAGCTATATGGCAGAAGTCGATAATGCGCCGGCAGTGCGATCCGATTGGCTGGCTGTGCAAACGCGCCCTCGGCACGAGAAGCTAGTTGCGGAAAAATTGCGAATGAAGTCGCTCTCTTCCTATCTGCCACTTCGGCGGTGTCGTCACCGATGGAAGAACGGGGTAACCGCTGATGTTGAACTGCCCTTCTTCCCAGGGTACGTTTTCGCTCAACTCGGTCCCGAGGATCGTCTTCGGGTGCTGCAGACGCCCGGTGTACTCGGTTTTGCAGCTTCACTGCATCGTCCGACGCCAATCTCGAATGCCGAGATTATGAGGCTAAGAACCGCCATCGAAGAATTCAGGGCTGAGCCGCACGTCTTCCTGAATATCGGCGATCGGGCGAGAATTGTCGCGGGCCCATTGTTTGGAATGGAAGGCGTTCTTGTCCGACGTAAGGCCGGAGTCGGAGTCGTCCTAAACATCGAGTTGATCATGCGCTCCATCGTCGTGGAAGTTAGTGCAACAGACATTGAACCAATCCTTCCTTAAGTTGCTGAACCACACGCAGTCAAAGCAAGTGAGGCACGCCATGAAACGCGCCAACTTCGTTCACATAGTTGTAGTTTGCATCCTGATCGCATCTTTTGGCTGGGCACAATCCGACTCACAGAAAGACAAGCCGCTGGGCTCAAATGAAGACCGAGTCCAAAGGCTCACTCTTTCTGCTACGAGAATCATCGAAGTACTCAACGAGCGCCCAGACGTGTTGGTAGAACTGAAGGCTCTGGCAGCAGAGAAGTTCGCCAAGCAAGGCGTGAACATTCAAGTGGCGGACATCACGGACGAAGAGTTGTTCAGACGGATCGGCTCGGACTCGACGCTACGTTCTACTATCTCCACATGGCTGGCGGCCCGTGGCTATGTTTCTAAGGCTGAGTTACAACCACTATCAGATGATCTGGCGACGACTGACGTTCCCAGGGCACGCACCGCACCAAGCGAGTTCATTCGTTCCGAGCGATTGCAGTCGGATGCGCCAGATAGTGAGCCCCTTTCAGCTGATGATGTACCACGACCTACCCCGGCTCAACGTGCGATCAAGCTGAGTTCAAAGATCAAAGAGCCAAGAGCCCAGCGTGAGTCAGACTTAGAACCCCAGGTTCTCCGACGCGAGAGTCCTTACAACCTGATTGCGTTGCGCGACCTATATACGCAGATTCCGGAGCAACATGCGAAACTCCGGAGGTTTGGATCCGAGCTCTTCCTGCGCGATACTTTCCAACCGTCAACCTCAATGGATCTTCCGGCAGGGCCTGATTACGTCCTGGGTCCGGGCGATTCAATCGCGATCAGCATCTGGGGCGGCGTTTCGCAAACTATCGCTAGAACAGTTGATCGCGAAGGAAAGCTGACGCTCCCGGAAGCCGGTCCCGTGGATGTGGTGGGAGTGACCCTGCAATCGGCTGAAAAACTGATTCAACAGAAACTAGAACCGCAATTTCGTAACGCGCGTGTGAGCGTGTCGCTTGCTCGGGTGAAGTCCGTGCGGGTGTATGTCGTTGGCGATGTGCAGCGTCCAGGAGCCTACGACGTTAGCTCCCTTTCCACTCCGCTGAACGCGCTGTTTGCTGCGGGCGGTCCGACGGCAGTGGGCTCGCTGCGAGTCGTTCGCCATATGCGTGGAGATCGGCTTATCAAGGAAATTGATCTTTATGATCTCACGATACGTGGTGTCCGGGGTGACGTGGCGAGACTCGAGGCCGGAGACACAATCCTAGTTCCGCCAGCGGGAATGCAGGTGACGATATCGGGGATGGTGAAGAGGCCTGCGATTTATGAGATTAGAGACAAGGACCGATCGCTGGATCAAATAGTCGACCTTGCAGGTGGCTTGCGAGTCGGGGCTTCACTGCAGGACATTCGCATCGAGCGAATCGAAGCGTCGGAACGTCGTGTGAACCTCAGCCTTACGGTTCCACCAAATGCAGATCCAATCGCGATGCGTCAAACGTTAGGCAATTTCATGGCGCAGGACGGCGACATCATCTCCATTGCGCCGGTGCTCGCATACAGTGAGAGAACGATCTATTTGGACGGTCATGTCTTCCGTCCTGGCAGGCAATCATTTCGCGACGGTATGAGCATCAACGATGTCATCCGGTCCTATCAAGACCTCTTACCCGAACCTTCGGACCATGCAGAGATTGTCCGACTCGTTCCTCCCGACTTCCATCCCACCACGATCCAGTTCAGCCTGCGCGACGCGATGATAGGAAATGAATCAATTGAACTTCAGCCGTTCGATACCATCCGCATCTTCGGGCGTTATGAAGTTGACGCCCCGAAAGTGGCAGTGCGCGGCGAGGTAGTTCGTCCTGGAGAATATCCGATGGTAAGGGGCATGACAGCCGCAGCCCTCATCCGCGCCGCCGGCGGTTTCAAGCGAAGTGCCCTGAGAGAGAAGGCGGACATCGCGAGCTATGACCTGAAGGATGACAGAAAGGTGGCTGTCCGGCATGTGCCTTTCGCTGTGGGACGCGCTCTTGAAAACTCCGATGCGGATATTCCGCTAAAGCCTGGTGACATCGTCACGATTTACCAGATCGCAGGCTGGAGCGAGATTGGAGCGTCGATAACGCTGAATGGCGAAGTGCAATACCCGGGTTCTTACGGCATACAAGACGGTGAACGGTTGAGTTCCGTGATCCACCGTGCCGGGGGCTTTCGTACAGCTGCCTATCCTACCGGTGCCGTACTCCAGCGGGTGCAGGTTCGTGAATTGCAGGAAAGAGGGAAGTTGGAACTCATCCGGCAAATTGAGGCGGCGTCAGCCAGCGCGAAGCCGCTTCCAACGACGTCGCTTCAGGAGCAGGCAGGCCAGCTTCAACTCATCAGTCAACAACAGGAGCAGGTTCTCCAAAAGCTGCGAAGCCAGCCCGCCAGCGGACGCCTTGTTATCAACATCACAAGAGATGTCACATCTTGGGAAAATACACCTGCCGATGTGGAACTCCGCCCTGGCGACGACATAACCATTCCGAAGCGTCCTACGTTCGTCTTGATAAGCGGACAAGTAAGCAATCCTTCAGCCGTCACGTATTCGCCCGGAAAGAACGCGAAGTGGTACTTGCACCAGGCTGGCGGAGCAACCGAGCTAGCCCATAAGAAACAGATTTTCGTTGTGCGTGCAAACGGCACGGTACTCGCCAGAAATTCAGGATCAGACGTCGATGTGCTCGGCTATCGCATGGAACCAGGAGACGTGCTTGTTGTCCCGCAACGCATTCTGGGCGGGTCCACTGTCTGGCAGAGTCTGCTGAACACCGCCCAGTTCCTGTCGTCCGTTTCGATCACGGCCCGAATCGCTTCGTCCCTCTAGAATGTCGTCCTCACAATCAACAGCGCCCACTCGAGAAACCATTCATGTCACCACGCTGTTAGAGCGAGCCCAAAGCCGCGCGGCCTGGGTCGATAGAGTATTGCTGTTATGGGACAACCGAGGACTACTAGTCCGAGCGCTCGTCATCGCTATGGCGGGGAGCACGTTATTAGCATTCTTAATACCAAAGCAATACGAATCGAAGGTCCGCCTTATGCCTCCGGAGCAGCAAGCGGGGACCGCGGCCATGCTCGCCGCGCTCTCGTCACGTGCGGTACCCAGTGGGATGGGAGCGCTAGCGGGGACGCTACTTGGAATTCGGAATACTGGGGCAGTATTTGTCGATCTCCTACAGAGCGACACGGTTCGAGAGCACATAATCGAACGTTTCGACCTTCAGCGCGTGTACGGGAAACGCTACCGGGAAGACGCGCTCAAGAAGCTGTCAAGGCGAACTGACATCGACGAGGACCGGAAGAGTGGTGTCATTCGCGTAATCGTCACTGATACCGACCGCGCAAGGGCGCAGCAGATGGCGCGAGCGTATGTCGAGGAGTTGGACAAGCTTGTTGCGACCGTCAACACCTCGGTCGCGCGACGAGAGCGGGAGTTTATCGAGCAAAGGCTCGCGAATGTACGGGAAGAGCTATCGCGATCGCAACAGGAGTTGAGCCAATTCTCGAGTAAGAACTCCACTCTCGATATCAAGGAACAGACGCGTGCAATGGTGGAAGCCGGCGCAAAACTGCAGGGTGAGTTGATTGTCGCCAAGTCGGAACTGCAATCATTGCAGCAATTTTACGGGGATGCGAACGTGCGCGTACGAGCAGTGCGGGCACGTGTAGCTGAACTTCAAAGGCAGTTGGAAAAGCTTGGCGGGAATGCTGAGGCTGAGCAGGGAGTTCCCGCAGGCGCGCTGTATCCGCCTCTAAGACAATTGCCGGCACTGGGCGTCAAATGGGCAGATCTCTATAGGAATGTTCGCGTTCAGGAAACTGTTTTTGAACTTCTTACGCAGCAGTACGAACTAGCGCGGATCGAGGAGGCAAAAGCGATTCCGGTGGTTCGCGTCGTCGATCCACCCAGTTGGCCGGAGAAGAAATCGTTTCCACCACGCCTCCTGATCATTCTGCTGAGTTCGATATCGAGTGTAGTGGTCACCGGCACTCTGCTAATCGCACGACGTCAGTACAGCAACATGAGCCTGGAAGATCCCAGAAAGCTGATGGGAATCTATCTTTGGTCGGGCCTGAAATCCGATTTGCAGAGGATTCGCATTCGCCGATGAGAGTCAGAATCAGGGAAGTGATCGCGACGAATGGGATACGGGATGGCGTTGCGAATGGCGCGTACGGAGTCGCCGATTATCTTTCACAGCCTTTGATCATGTTTTGGGCAGCTCCCTTTTTGTTGCATACACTCGGAGCCGCGCAATACGGACTGTGGATGTTGATCATGGCTATCGTAGGAAGCGCGGGAGCGATATCCGCTGGATTCGGAACCGCTGCGATTAAATATGTTGCAACCTATAAGGGACGGGAGGACTGGGAGAAAGTTGTCGGTTCCATACGCTGTTCGCTCACTTTGAACCTGCTGTTTGGCTGTGTGTTGGGGCTCGTCATCATTGCGGTAGCACCGGTTTCAGTTCGGTATCTCTTCCGAATTGATTCAACGTTGTCGACGCATGCGGTCGCCGGACTTCGCTTAGGCGGAATTGTTGTATTGGTCAGATCGCTCGAGTGCGTATTTGCCGCCAGTCTACGAGCGTATCAACGGTACGACGTTGCCGTGCGAATTAGCGTAATCTCGCGCACCGTGGTTGTACTCGCTTCTGTTCTTCTGGCTGGCTTGGGTTTCACCATCGTTTCCATGATGGCCGTTTCGATCATCGTTGGTGTTGTTTCACTGGCGGTCCACATGTGTGCTGCCCGAGGCGCAATCAGCGGATTGACAGTCCTCCCGTCTTTCGATCGGAAACTCTTGCGCGAGCAGTGGCACTTCGGGGCATACAGTTGGCTACAGGTAGTGACAGGGATTGCGTTCAATTACGGCGACCGTATGGTAATAGCGGGATTTCTCGGAATTGAGCACCTGGCTTTGTATAGCATCTGCGTGCAGATCGCACAGCCTATTCACGGAATACTCGCTTCGGGCCTGAACGTCGTATTTCCCTGGGCAAGTTCCAATCTTGCTTCGAAGACAGGCGACAAGCAACTGTCCACCTTAAGGTCTCTTGTAATTCTCAATTTCGCCGCAAGCGCGGTACTTACGACGGCCCTGCTCATCATCAGTAAGCCACTGCTGGTGTTCTGGATGGGCAAGACATTTGCTGACCAAGCATGGACCGCCCTGTGTGTTGTGTCTGTCGGATTTGGCCTTGTGTCGGTGAATATCGCACCGCACTACATCCTGCTCGCTAGTGGCCAGGTTCGCTATCTCACCCTGCTGAACCTTGCAGCTACCGTGATCGCGATGTTGGCCACCCTTATTTGCGTTCCAATTGTTGGGCTCCTAGGAGCGCCGATCGGACGACTCTTCTACGGCCCAGTCACCTGGACCATGTTCAGTCGTCTGGGCCGCGTGTTCTCGAACGAATCGCGACCATCACAGAGCCCGCTGATTTCAAGTTCAGCCATTTCTCAGGTATGACATTCGCTACCTCATTAGGACGAACTATGGGTCAGCTTGCTCATGGCCTTGATCAGAGGTTCGGAGTTCGTGCGTGGCTCAGAGGAGAGCCTCGTCCACCGCGGGGTGGCTTCGACTTAGAAGGGGAGAAGATTCTCGACTGGGGTTGGATCTGCGTCAACCTGCCGGAAGGGCCGAAACGAGCATTGGAGATCGGATGCGGTGAGTCGCCGGTTATACCAGCGATGCTGGCCCGCGGCTATGATGTTACGGCAGTCGACTTCGATGCACGCATCGCTCGCGAAATTAGCGGGTTCACGTTTATACGTGGGGACTTCAACCAGGTTGGATTGGTACCGGGCTTCGACGTTGTGGTGGCTTGTTCAGCAATCGAGCACTTTGGTTTATCCGGCAGGTACCGATCAGATGAAGACACTAACGCGGACCTCCGGGCCATGAAGAAAGTGCGGTCGCTACTTTCCAAGGATGGCATCGTTTTTCTGACGATTCCGATCGGACTGGATGCGATCCATGCACCTTGGCACCGAGTCTACGGTTCGGAGAGGCTGCCCATGCTGCTGGAAGGCCTCGTGATTGTGCGTTCGCGATTCCTTCTAAAGAACCCTCACGGCCCCTGGTACGAGACTACGCTGCACAACGCGTTCAACCATCCGGTGATGCTGCAACGTTATGCCTTGGGCGAGTTCGTCTTGAGCCGACAATCTTAGTGGGACATCCTTCTAGTATCAGCTGGCCAGAGGAGATCTACTTCCTTCTCCTGTTTACAGGTCCACCAAAGTTTCGGATCCGTGAAGCAGATGCTTCGCTCTATGGGGAACTTGATATCGCTCTGGTGATACAGGTGATGATCTGGGTCGCAGCTGGTCTCTGGCTGTGCATGAAAATGATACAGCAGCGGAGCAGCACGGGGGTGCTTCAACGGTACTTGGCACCGTGGCTTTTCATCTCGACCTTGGCGATTAGCACGTTGACGTCTATAGCGCCTCCGGTAACGGCCTTCAAGGTCTATCAAATTGCGGTGTCGTTTTTGTTCAGCATCCTCTTCCTGGATAGACACGGTATGGAGCAGTTCTTCAAGCGACTGCTGATCGGAAACTTGCTGCTGACGTCGTGTATTGGTGTATTCGCGTTGGCTGCTCCGGAACTCGTCTACGAATTCTCCGAAACAAATGCTCTCAGGCTGCGCGGAACTGCGATTACTGAGGCAGGGCCCGTTGCGGGATTCTCGCTGGTTCTCCTGCTTTGCACCAACTTGCGAATTCCACGCTGGCGCTTCGTAACACTCCTTCTTCTCTCGTCATGGATGCTGATGGCAAGTCTCACCAGAGTTGCATGGATAGCGGTTGCCTTTGTCGTGTGCTTGGCACTGGTTTTGCGCCCCCGCGTTCGGCATATTCGCTGGATTCGTCTGATCGGGGTTTCCGCAGCGCTGGCGTTGTCATTGGGCGCGCTTCAGGAACTGCAAAACTACCGCAAGCCAGAAGATATTTATACCCTCAGCAATCGTGTTGGACTCTGGCAATACATGACAGATGCGGTGGTTCAAGAAGCTCCCCTTACCGGCTTCGGCTACCTGGCGGGCCCGCGATCGATTGGACTTGAATACAACCCTATGCTTGGATCCGGCCATTCCATCTTGATGGACGTGTATGTAAGCGGCGGCCTCTTGTCACTCGCCATGTTTTTCATAATGATGTTCCGCTCCAGCCAGCATTCGTTTCGCCTTCTGCGAAGGCACTGTGACTCAATCACGTTTACAAGTCTGTCGCTGTTCGCCGCTGTGCTGATCATGGGCTTCGTCGGTGGTGACCTCGACAACAGCCCGTTCGGCTTCACTTTCTGGGGTCTCACTGCCGCGCTGCCGTTGCTGGCTGCGACTGAGAGCAGCTACGCCGTTAGGCGTGCCGAAGTGTTAGCGACAGTCGAATCGGTGCCGGAGTCATGAAGTTAATGCTGCCAATCTGTATCGCTATTCCATCGTTGACATATATCGACGGGCACTTAGGCGTACCCGCTCTCTGAATTTGTGCAGCTCTGTTAAAGATGCGGCGAGCTGACATTCTGGGAATCGGCGTTCACGAGGTGAACCTGGCCACAGCTACAGCGTTTGTCATGGATTCAGTGATTTCGCGCAAACGCGGCTACGTTTGCGTTACTGGCGTTCACGGCATCATGGAAGCTCGGCGTGATCCTCGATTCGCTGGGGTACTGAATGAGGCCATGCTGGTAGTTCCTGATGGAATGCCAACCGTCTGGATAGGACGCACCCAAGGGTTTCGTAAGATCGGCCGAGTGTTCGGCCCCGACTTCATGCTGAGTGTCTGTGCCTCTCTACGGTCGCACGGCGCCCGGCACTTCCTCTATGGCGGTGACACGGGTGTGGCGGAGACCTTGCGCCATTCCCTGTGCACGAGGGTCTCCGGAGTCGATATCGTCGGTACTTACACTCCGCCATTCAGACCGCTAAACGCTGAAGAATTCCAGCAGCTTGTGACCCTGGTGAGGCGGCTAAAGCCCGATATCATTTGGGTGGGACTGAGTACGCCAAAGCAAGAACAGTTCATGCGCGAATCTTTGCCGTTCCTCGACACAACGCTAATGATAGGCGTCGGTGCGGCATTCGACTTCCTTACGGGCCGAATCAACGACAGCCCAGACTGGCTGAAGAAATGCGGAATGCAATGGGCGCATCGCCTGGCACAAGATCCACGGCGTCTCTGGAAGCGTTACATGTTCAATAACCCACGATTCTTGTGCGCGCTGGCCCTGCAAGCATTTAAAGGCAAACGCGGCCTGGACCTTTCGAGTAGGCAGAATTCGCTTCATAGCTAAACCAGTCGCACTTCGTCTCTGATGACAACACCAAACATCACCTTGGCCGCTCCCAAACCGACGGAACAGTTGACCTTTGTCTCAACTGAAAGAAAAGAGACCCCGGCATGGAAACGAGCGACGGACATCCTTCTCTCGTTTGCTTTTCTGGTCCTGCTCTTGCCAATCCTACTAGTCCTCGCGGTGGCCATAAAACTCGACTCGAAAGGTCCCGTTTTCTTTCGTCAGTTCAGGATCGGACTTGGTGGCATACCATTCACAATCTGGAAACTCCGCAGTATGAAAGCGGACGTTTCACCTTACGCTCAGTCGCCGAATACGAGCTCCGATCCGCGACTGACCAGAGTGGGCCGCCTGATACGCCGAATTAGCGTTGATGAATTGCCCCAACTATGGAATGTACTTCGCGGCGACATGAGCTTGGTCGGCCCTCGGCCAGAGATGCCTTACATAGTCGAGCATTACTCGGCTGAGCAGCGGATGCGTCTGGCTATTAAGCCCGGCATTACTGGACTATGGCAGATCAGTCATCACCGTTCATCTCCCATTCACGAAAATCTCCAACACGATCTGTACTACATCAAGCACTGCAGCATGGCACTCGACTTCAGCATTCTCATCAGGACGATCTTCGCAGTTGCGCGTGGCGTTTAGGTCCCCAAACTTCTACAGAAGAGGAAGACACAACAATATGGATAGGACCAGGGTGCTAGTCACTGGAGCAGGTGGTTTCATTGGTAGCCATCTCGTACGTTTCCTCAAGCAGAGGGGATATTGGGTTCGCGGTGTAGACATCAAGCTGCCGGAATTCAATACGACCGATGCCGATGAATTTCTGCTGTTAGACCTTCGTCATTGGGAACACTGCCTTCAGGCAACCCGGGATGTCGAGCATGTTTACGCGTTGGCCGCGGACATGGGGGGTATGGGATATATTTCGTTCAACCACGCGCGCATTCTACGTAACAACTCCCTCATCAACCTGCATACGATCGAAGCAGCACGGATCAACAAGGTGCAACGTTACCTTTACACGTCCTCGGCATGTGTGTATCCGGAGTACCGACAGCTCACCGCGGATGTTCCTCCGCTAAAAGAGAGCGACGCCTACCCCGCTGAGCCGCAGGACGCCTATGGTTGGGAAAAGCTTGTGAGCGAGCGATTGTGTGCGCACTACTTCGAGGACTTTGGTTTGGAAACACGCGTTGTTCGCTTCCATAACATCTTTGGCCCTTTCGGCACGTGGGAAGGCGGCCGTGAAAAGGCGCCGGCCGCCCTATGCAGGAAGATTGCGGCAGCAAAGCTGCAGGGTAAAGATGAAATCGATATATGGGGAGACGGTGAGCAGACACGCTCCTTCTGCTACATCGATGACTGCGTTCTCGGTATCTACAAGCTCTTTAATTCCGACTACAGCGCTCCTCTAAACCTTGGCCAGGATCGCATGATAAGCATCAACGACCTTGCTGATCTCATTGCCAGCATCGCCGGAATACCTATCCGCAAGAGACACGTGAGCGGTCCGCAGGGGGTTCGTGGTCGAAACTCGGACAACACTCAACTTCAACGTGTTCTGGGCTGGGCTCCCCAAATTAGTCTTGAAGAAGGCCTGAGCACGACGTACAAGTGGATCGAGTCACAAGTGCAGGCAAAGCTTTCGCGCACTGCGCTGGCACTCGGCGCGGCAGGGTAATCTGATAGCATTTTGTTATCAGCGGCGGTTTTTATGGATTCTGTTCTGATCATCGAAGATAGCCGCGCCATGCAGAAGGCGATCCAGCGAATCTTCGCTGCGGAATCCTTCGTCGTGGAAACTGCGGCCGACGGAATTACCGGCCTGCAGATGTTTCGTGAGAATCTTCCGAGCGCCGTCATACTCGATTTGAAACTGCCCGGCATTTCGGGTCGGGATCTGTGCCGGGAGTTCAAAAGTATCAGTTCAACTACTCCCATTGTGGTTGTAAGTGCGAATTCCGAAACTGACGATAAAGTTCTGCTGCTCGAGTTGGGGGCCGACGACTATGTGACTAAGCCCTTCAGCCCAAAGGAACTCTTAGCGAGAGTTCGCCGTGCGATTCGTCGTACGCAAGAGGCTCCTGCAACGTCGGTGCAAACGAATACGGGTTCGGTGAAGAGTTTCTCGGATGTGCAGGTGAAGTACGAGTCCATGGAAGTCACGAAGAACGGGCGGAAGATCCAACTGACAGCGCAAGAATTCCGCACACTTAAGTATTTTCTCGAACATCCGGGAAAGGTTATATCGCGGGATGAGCTACTGAATGAGGTCTGGGGTTACACCAATTATCCTTCGACACGTACGGTTGACAATCACGTTTTAAGACTTCGGCATAAGTTGGAACCGGATCCTTCCAATCCGAAGTTCTTTGTCACACTTCACGGATCGGGGTACCGCTTTGACCCGTCTGGGGCATGAAGGACCTAGCATTACAGACGTTCAGTGCTGCCTGAGGAGCATGTTTTCGAAAACTTACGGCATCTCGAAAACTTCACCGCTTTTCACTCCAGAACGCGCGAAGAAGAGTCCGCCCTTCCGGTGTGAAGCAATCCCATCACCATGTAAAACTCGTGCCTACGATCGCAACGCTTCTCGCGTCCGTCGTGCTGCGTGGTGCAGATGCCGAAAACGCATATAATGAGGCACCCGTGTCGGCGAGTGGCATTGGCACAAAGGAGAGCTCGCCAAGGAACATAACGGCCGTGTCTTCACGCCCCCAAATCGCAGCAGAAGTCGAGGCGAACCTCATCCAAAGGATTTGCGCCGGCGAAAAAGATCTCTATTACGAATTGGTGCGCCCCTACGAACGTGCGGTCTATGTTGCTGCACACTCGGTATTGCAGAACGAACACGATGCGGAGGAAGTGGCGCAGGAGTCGATCCTGAAGGCTTTCGCGGCCCTAAGTAGCTTCCGTGCCGAGGCGAAGTTCAGCACCTGGCTCATCCAGATCACGATCAACGAAGCACGCATGCGATATCGTAAGGACCGCGCACACCTCTACGAATCGATTGATGCGCACCAGACGGACGACGAAGGCGATTACTTCCCGAAAGATTACGCCGACTGGCGCGAGATTCCTTCAGAAGCGCTCGAGCGAAAAGAATTAAAGGAAACTTTAAAGCGAGGTATTGAGTCCTTGGACCCAAAATACCGGGAAGTCTTTATCCTACGGGACGTTCAGGACCTCAGCATTGCCGAAACGGCCCAAGCACTGGGCATCAGTGAGGCAAATGTAAAGACCAGGCTCTTGCGTGCCCGCCTCATGATGCGCGACGTGCTCGCCCCCGGTTTCGACGGTGCCTGGGCGACCGGGGAAAAGGGCTGGAAGAAAGTGCGGCCATGGTGAAGCGCGTCACCACCATCGATCCCTCGTCCAAAAGAGTTCAGTCCGAAACTCCTACGTTAGACTTGAGGATGCAGCGAGGTGGTCAGCAGACGATTCGCGCGTGCACTTTCTCGAATAACCTGCGGCTGAATCCAAGTGGAAGTTCGATCACATCAGCCGATCCCACTAATCGAACGATGTTGCTCATGCCGTCGAAGACTGCGCGGCAGCTGTGGCACTCTTGCACATGCGATTCAATCTGAGATCGCAATTCGGGCGAGACGTCGTGATCGATGTAGTTCGAAAGCTCGCGCAGCACCTCTAAGCAACCGATCTGTAGTTCCATTAAGGACACGTCTCCTAACCACGCGTCATCGGATGCGGTTGCATGCGCGAAGTGACAAACTGCGCACTTATCGGGCGTGCTTGTCACATTTCTGACAGCGGCGAAATCCGAGCCCGTGAACGCCAAAGTTGTGGCGGCAAATGGGGTCGATCAGAGATGCGACCAACGTTTCGATATCGAAACAGCAGCCGCAAGCAGCCGGGAGTAACAACATTTGTCTGGGAGTATGGTCAAGGACCAGAGCGTACTGGGGCTGTCGGAAACTTTGTTGTTCCGACACTACGTCGAACTGAGAAATGGCAAGATCTTCTTCGATATGACCAGTGCGCCCGGTGAGGACGCCATCGACGGTATGAGGATCGACCCAGATGGGAACCTCTACGTCTCGGGGCCCTTAGGTCTCTGGATCATCTCTGCGACTGGCGAGCACCTGGGCACCATCAAAATGCCGATGCACCCGCACAACCTCGCCTGGGGCGACGACGACCACCGGACTTTGTATCTTACGGCTCGTTCGGGAATCTACCGAATGAGGACCAACATTCCGGGAACCGGTGTTCCGAAGTAGATGAATGGACCCGACCCGCCGCCTCTTGTAATGCATAGATGGTAGGTCGGTTAAGCAACATGGGTATAATTGAGACGAACCAACGGGAGCTTTCATGTCGGTGATTGAAATCAGTTGCTTGGAGGTCTGGCGTGAGGTCTCGAACTATCTCGAGAAAGACGTTACCCCTGAGCTGCGCCAGCGCATGGAGGCCCACTTCAAGGTCTGCAACCACTGCTACGCCATCATGGAAGGCACGCGGAATACGGTGAAGTTGGTGGCAGATGGCGTTGAGTTCGAACTTCCTTCTGACTTTAGTGGCCGCTTGCAGGAGCGGCTCAAGAAATCAGGTCTCGCGCGCTAGTGTATCGGGCACATCGAGGTTCGTGATGTGACTAATCAGGCGCCAACCTTGAGGCCGGCGTTGCCACAGGTCCATGTAACGTTCGCGAATCAGCTGAGCGGCGCCGCCCTTCTTGGGTGAGTAGTCGAACACCTGCCAGCCATACTCCAAGGCAACATCGCCCATCACTCGGATCTCGATGATGATGACGGTGTACTTGAGCTGATTCTCTTCGAGAAATTGGGCTAGGTGCCCGCGCAGCTTGGCAATCCCGTCTTTGCCCCACCAGGACTGTGACCTGTCGGAGAAGTTCACCAACCCATCATCCAGCACTGAACAGAGCAGGTTCAGGTCGCCGGTGTTATAGCCATCGCGGATCGCGGTGCGTGCAACGTTGATGGCGAGTGTGTCGTCCATAGACGTGCAAAACCATAGCACAGTTGAGCAGTGGCAGTAATCAGGAGCAGGCGAGTCGAAGGACAATCTGGCGGGATTCGCGGGCGGCGATCTTTCGGTTGACATAAGTGCCCGCCTTGCCGAAGCGGATGTGCGCCTGGATGTGGTCTATCCCGAAAAGCTTCCAGAGGTGTGTAGCGAATGTCATCGCGCCCCAATAGCAGACGTCGGTCGCCGGATCGGCATTGCTCGCGGAATATGAGATGGCGGTCGGTATGACTTTGGCTGCAGAATCAATCGCGGACTGGAACAGCGATGGACGGAACGTCAGCACCGAAGCTCCGTCGGTACTGGTGCCCTCAGGAAAAACGACGACCAGTTGACCCGTGGAAAGCCGGTTCTCAAGCAGTCGGTTGACTCGTCGTGCATCTTTCCGGGATTCTCGCTTCAGGTAGATCGTTCCGGCGATTCGCGTTAAACGTCCGACCAGCGGCCAATCCGCAACTTCGCTCTTTGATACGAAAGCACATGGCGCCACAGAACTCAAAACAAGCACATCGATATAGCTCAAGTGGTTCGAAGCGATGAGTCCGCCGGTTGGAATCTCTCCCTCTGAGGTCACGGAGATCCGCAATGCCTCGAGACCTTTCCGGCTCCAGCGTCGAAGCCAATCTGCGCGTTCCAGCTGATTCAATGGCCGATATCGCGACATTCGCCGGTGGTCGTTTGCTGCGCGGCACACAACTGACAGGAGTCGGAATGCAGTCTGAAAGCGGCGCGCTGTTTTCATCGGAAGAAGTGAGCGCGTGCCGTTGCCGACATGCTTTCCATATCGAGCAACGTGAGGAAGTCGATCGTCTTGAATTCACGGTCTAATGCAGGTGGGCCGCAGATCTTCGCACCTACTGCGAGATACGCGCGCAGCAGCTTTGGAATACGAGCCCCGTCGCTTTCGGGAGGCTCATCAGGCAGTGCAAACGCGGATGTCGGGGTCGTCCGCAGTTCACACGCTACCTCGTATCGCCGTAGTCGTTCATAGATGCCCCAACCGATGCCTGGGTTCTGTGATGTTACGGACGAGCAGCCAATGAGGTAGCGAGCATCGTTCATTTTCGCGTATAGCGCCACCGCTCGCCATAGGAGTGCCAGCACTTCATAGCTGCGGAACCCTCGAACGATGCAGGCGCGACCAAGTTCCACGATTTTCGGAGCCAGATGCCGGTAAGGCGTGAAATCAAATTCGCGCTCACTGTAATAGCCTAGCGCTCGCGATGCCACAGTCCCAGATTGCATACGGTACGTCCCAACGATCTCTCCGCTCGGCTCATGCTCGATCAGGACGTGATCACAGAAATGGTCGAACTCATCGATGTCTCGACTGGAGGAGAACGCCGAGTCCAGACCCTCGTTCAACTCGATATTGAAAACGTTGAATCGCAGCCGGTATATGGTATCTCGTTGCTCCTGGGTCGCAGCCAACCTGGCAAGGAAATCGCCGGAGCGCGTCAACTCGCCTGCCGGCGCAAAACCGGCACTTACCTCAAACCTCTTCGTGAGTGCAACAGAACTTCGAAACATGGCGTGCTCTCTCGGCTGCTCAATGCGATTCACACCATCGCGAAAAGTGACGAGCCCGGAACATCTCTTTTTTCGTAACAGGTTTGAAACTTTTCCTGAGTCGGCTAGTCCCACCGGCATGAGAAAAACAACGGTCCTGCTCACACTCGTTCTCGCGCTAACGGTTTCGGCCATGGCGCAAAAGAAATTGATCAATGTCGACAAGAACGGCCTCGCGCTCCAAGGGTACGATCCGGTCGCATACTTCACGGTCAACCAGCCGCTGAAGGGTTCCCCCTCCTTCCAAAGCCAGTACAACGGCGCGACGTATTACTTCTTCTCTGCGGCGAACAAGGCTGCTTTTGACGCGAACCCGGCGAAGTACGAACCGCAGTTTGGCGGTTTCTGCGCTTACGCGGTCTCGCAGGGACACACGGCGAAGATTGAGCCCGATGCTTTCAAGATCCAGGATGGCCGGCTGCTTCTCCAATATGACAAGAGCGTGCGCGAGAAGTTCAACAAGGATGCGAACGGTAACTTGAAGAGAGCCGACCAGAACTGGCCGGGTCTGGTCGAGAAAAACGGAAAGTAGGAGCCACATGCACACGGCCGCCACGCAGCAGCACGAAAACGCTACGCCGACCTATGTCGTCGTAATTGCCTGGATCTTGCGCAGTGTTACGGCGGTGATCCTGCTTCAGACACTGTTTTTCAAATTCAGCGCAGCACCGGAGTCGGTCTACATCTTCATGAAGGTCCACGCCGAACCCTGGGGCCGCATCGGGTCGGGAATTCTTGAGTTAATCGCCTCTGTCCTCATTCTGTGGCCGCGGTTCACATGGGCAGGAGCGCTGATCGCGTGTGGCGTAATGGCCGGCGCGCTCCTCAGCCATCTCACCGTCCTCGGAATCGAAGTGCAGGGTGACGGTGGCCTTCTGTTTGGCCTCGCTCTCACGGTGCTACTTTCTTCGGTAGCCCTTCTCTACATCACGTGGTCACAGATTCCCTTTGTCGGAGGCCGCCTCCAATGAACTCCCGCGCTCTACTGCAATCGATCGAAGACGTTCTCGTTCAGGGTCTGGAACTGCTCGAGTCCGTAACCGATGATACCTACGCCTTCATGGTCGCGGCGCCGTACTCGGCTTCAATCGGCAAGCATTATCGCCACGTTGTGGATCACTTCGAATGTCTTGTCCACGGTCTGCACACAGGAATCATCGATTATGACAACCGCGAGCGCAATGTGAAGCTCGAGACTTGTGTCGAAGCTGCCAGGGTTGCCACGATTCGCCTAATCGGCGATTTCCACAGACTCACCGAGAGGAGGATCGAGGCGTCCTGTTCCGTGATGTACACGGTCGGTTACCACGACGATCAGCCGTTGGCGATCGACACCATCGTTGCTCGCGAGATCGCCTACTGCGTGAGTCACGCCATCCATCACTTCGCCATTATCCGCCTGGTTTGCGCGGAAGTTGGCGTGACGATGCCCGATGTTTTCGGCGTTGCACCATCCACGCTTAAATACAGGGCAGTGCACGCGTAATGGAAATCGACCCTCAACTGGGCCTCGCGCTTGTGATCATCACGGGATCGTTCGTCTCGGAAGATGCCGCCGTGCTTTCTGCAGCGACCCTTGCAACGACACGCCTGCTGGATGCGAGGCTCGCATTTGTCAGTGCAATTGCTGGCGTTTCCCTCGGTGATTACGGACTTTTCCTGATTGCGCGGCTTGCTTCGACCGGGGCAGTGAGATGGAACTGGAGCCGTCGGCTCATTTCGAGTGATGCCGTTGCAGCGTGCAAGAGTTGGTGTGAGCGCAACGCCCGTAGTTCGCTTTTCGTCTCACGTGCTATCCCTGGAACCCGACTTCCGGTGACGCTGGCATGCGGCCTGTTCGGCATGCCCGCGTCGCAATTCGTGCTCATCAGCCTCGCGGGTGCCACCGCGTGGGTACTCCTGACATTCGCGCTCGTCTCGCACAGCCACTCTGCAGGTGAAATGCCGTGGGTGATATTCGGCATTGCACTCCCGGCATCGATTGTTGTGGGTCGGGTAGTGCGCAGATTTGTTCCAACCGTCATCCAAGCAGCACGTAGGTATCGCCGCTGGGAATTCTGGCCGGCATGGATCTTCTATATTCCAGTCGCATTCATGTACGCGTGGCTGGCGGTCCGCTATCGGAGCCTCGCCCTTCCGACGCTGGCGAATCCAGGCCAGCTCAATGGCGGCTTGGTAGGGGAGTCGAAAGTACAGATCCTGCAGGAACTCACCGCTGCGGCGCCCGCACAAGTCGCTGAAGCGTTTCTAATCCCGGCAGGGATGCTGCGGGACCGCTGCGCACACATTTCTGAGCTGCTCGAGACTGACAAACTTGCCTTTCCTTTTGTTCTGAAACCGAACATCGGGCAGCGCGGTGCGGGATTTCATGTTGTGCACGATCTCGACGATGCAGAGCGCTACCTCGAACGCGTTGCCGCCGACGTAATCGCCCAGCGCTTCTCTCCTGGTCCATGCGAGGTAGGTATCTTCTATTTCCGCTTTCCGGGAGACGCTCGCGGGGAAATCCTTGCGATCACCGACAAGGTGTTCCCAGCAATCACGGGAGACGGGCGGAGCACACTGCAAGAACTGATCCTCGCCGACGAACGCGCCTCTCTCATCGCCGACACGTACTTGCGCCGCTTCTCAAGAGAACACAGCGCGATCGTGCCGGCCGGCACACGAATCAAGCTGGTGGAAGCTGGCAATCATTGCCAGGGCTGCATCTTCGCGGATGGTATGCACCTTTACTCCGAGGAACTCCGAAACGTGTTCGATGGCATCTCGCAATCGATTCCTGGCTTCTACATCGGCCGGTACGACGTACGGTATTCCAGTGTTACCGATCTCCAGGCAGGCCGCTTTACCATTATCGAGTTGAACGGCTGCGCTTCCGAAGCGACAAGTATTTATGACTCTCGCACTTCACTACGAGACGCCTACCGGGTGCTGTACCGGCAATGGTCGCTGGTTTTTGCGATCGGAGATTCGAATCGCAGCCGTGGCCTCCGCCCGCCGCGGCCATTATCGCTTTGGACCGCGTGGCGGGAATACGCGAGAATGTCGGCAGCGTACCCGCTCGCAGACTAGTGCCTACACCGTGTGTTCAACCGTTCACGGAGAAAATCCCGAGATTCAATGTGCGATTCCGGTAATTAAATCCCTGTGAATAGAGAACCGCCATTCTGGGCGGCGTCGCGGTCCTTCACGATCGACATAGCGGCCGAGTACATCGCCCGCTGGTATGGTTGAATCAAGTCATAGAACGCCTGGCTGTTCGCCGTCCCGTACCCGCTAGATCAGGGCGACTTCCTTCCGCGGACAGACATCGCTGGCCGCAAAAGAGGTTAAAGCTGGTCTCTTGAATTCGCCGACTGCTGCGTCTAAACAGCCCTCCCTGCCCTTCATTGGGTGACAATTCAGTGCCCCCCGTAACGCCGCTCATTGGGGAGGGAAGTGCTTACGCCGGCCGGAAGTTGAGGAAGAAATTGGGGGCGGCTTGGATTCGTGCCGCCCCCAACCCAAAATGTTCCTCTGTGTCAGTTCGCAGCTAATCCATTGAAGCCCGCCGCTGGCGAGAGGCCGCTCACTTGTCCGAGACTGTTGAGCGCACCATCGTCCTCGACCTGCAAGATTCCGACCGTTCCGTTCCTGGAGTTGAGCGTATATAGGTACCGTCCATCAGAGCTGACGGCAATGTCCAGGTCCGTTGCGTCCGCCGGCAAAGTTGCGACAACCGTGCCGGGGATGGGAGTTAGGGTTCCATCGATTCCGACTTGAAAGCCTGAGATTGTCGATGTTGCAGAATTTGCCGTATACACGAAGCGCCCGTCTGGTGTGACGACCTGCCAGCATGTTGCACGACCGGCCGTAGGCAGGCTCGCCGTTAAACCCGCCAGTGTTCCATCCATCTGAAGAGCGTACGAACTAACGGCTGAGCCATTTCCGTTCCCCGTTTCAGATGTAATGGCTGTTCCATTGGGCGCAAACACGATGGCAAATAGTCCCGGTCCTGCGCTGGGAGTAACGACGGCCGATCCAAGCGTCCCGTCAGGATTAACCTGGAATGCGTCGATCTGATTCGTTGCTTTTTCAGTGACAAGTAAATAACGTCCGTCAGAAGAGAATGCTAGCGAACCGCCTCGAACACTGTTCGCGCTCAGAAAAGCCTGCGAGTTTGGAATTCGCGTGAGCTTCCCATTCGACTGCAAATAGAAGCCAGTGACATTGTTGCCTGCTCCCGCATTCAGCACGAACACAAAGTTTCCGTGCTGAGCCACAGCGGTAGGGCCACTCCCCCCTGAAGGGACTCTGTCGATGCGAGCGAGTTCAGGACCATGCACGCGAAACACTGTGACATCGCCCGATCCTGCATTGACGGCGAAGAGCAGTTCGCGGTCATGGCTGATGGTCAGGGACCCTTGTGATTCGAGAGGATCGATCGTTCCGCCACTTCCTCTGCCACCAGTCATGAACGTTCCTGCCCGATGTAGTTGTCCGTCGAAATCGCGTGCAAATGAAATGATCTCGTTCTTGTCTGCTGCATTGGTCATTGCGAACACAGCAAAACTCTCTGAGTTGCGTGCCTGCGTTTGAGCATTAGCTAAGGTTGGAAATGTCGCGCCCAGCACCAGTACGGTGCTGAGAACAATTCGTGCGATTGTTTGCATCCTGTTCTCCTTAGAACAACAGACGAAAGCTGTGCGACTGCCTGTGAGGGAGGTTAAGTCTTCGTCAGATCTGTTGTTCAAGGGATGGGATTGTTGAGGGGCGCGAATGTTCCAGATGGAAATGTAATCTGATTGTCACTGGAAGAAGCAATTCGATCGAAAAACGTGGAAGCTTAATCAGGAAGCCCTACTCTGTGCACTAACGATTGGAACCTCCTATCCAAGCGAAGCGGGTCGAAACCGGGACGCAGCAGTACGCCGGGATTGAAACGCTCTGAATATGCACGCTCCAGCCACTGCATGGCCTGATCGTTGTCCCCGAGAGAGGCGTAAATCATAGCGATTTCCGAACCATGCGAATTGCTTTCAGCCGCGCTGGCCTTCAATTGCTGCAAAAGCTTTAGCGCTTCCGTGCGATTTCCAGACGCAGCATACGCACGTGCGAGATTCGAGATACAGGTCGGACTCCCTTTCGACAACTCCACAGCTTGCTTTAATTCGTCGATCGCTTTGGCATAGGCCTTTTGGCCGAGATAGGCCTGTGCAAGGTGGTTATGAGCGAGGCCGAAATGAGGGTCCATTTCGATGGTCTTCTGACTTTGCCGTACCGCCTCATCATAGCGATGAGCGATTTCGAGCAATTCAGCAAGATCGGCGTTAATCACCAATGAAAGGGGATCAAGGCTTAGTGCTTTCTTCATTTCGACAATGGCTTCATCGTATCGGTGGCGAATCGCCAAATGCCAGGCATACCAATGATGTGCCGTAGCATATCCCGGGCTTAACTCGATGGCTTCTTGGAATTCCTTTTCGGCGGCCTCAAAATTCCAATCAAAGCTGCGCAGGCAAAACGCAAGTGAGGTATGAGCTTCACCGGAAGAATTGTCGAGCTCGAGCGCCTTCATAGCAGCTGCCTTGGCCTTGGGGAGAGCATCTTTCGGCGTCATGACGGCGTATTGCCAGTCGCCAAGGAGCGCGTAAGTGTCTGCCAGGCCCGAGTAGGCTTGTGCATACGTCGGATCTTCTTCAATTGCCTCGTTGAAATACGCCAGTGCAGTCCTCAATGACTCTGCAGTTCGCTTATTCCAAAAGAAACGCCCCTTCAAGTACGAAACATAAGCTTCTGGATCGACAGGCCGGACGTGTTCGAGTGCCTTGCGCTCCTGAGGGGCAACCTTGATATCTATTTGGTCGGCGATGGCCCTTGCGACGCTGCTTTGTAGCTCCAACGTATCTTTGAGCTGGCCTTCGTAACTCTTGGACCAAAGATGTCCGTCGTGTGCAGCTTCGATAAGCTGGGCCGTGATGCGAACGCGGTCACCGGAGCGAAGAACAGTTCCCTCGACAACCGCGTCCACGTTCAGTTCTCGAGCAATTTGTGGCAACGGCTTATGCGCGTTCTTGTACGCCATGACGGACGTGCGAGATATTACGCGTAAGGCGCTTATCTGGCCCAAATCTGCGATTAGCTGGTCAGTCATTCCATCGGCGAAGTAGTCCTGGGATTTTTCACTGGACAGGCTTTCGAATGGGAGCACAGCAAGGGATTGAATTCGCGCGGGCTGGGTCTTCCGCTCATACATGGTCAGAGCGAGCACGGCGGAAGCAACTACCAGCAGGACAACTGCTGTTCGCAGCCAAGAGACGCGCCCAGCCGGATGTTCGATTCTCGAAGTCTCAGGCAATACAACAGGTCGAGAAATAGTCCTGGAATGAGAGGGAACCGCTGATCTGGGCGATTCTTCTATCTCCTGCACATCAGCCAAAAACCGATAGCCCCTCCTCGACACTGTCTCCACGAATCGGGGGCTTTCGGCAGAATCCCCAAGTGCCTCGCGAATTTTGTTGATCGCTTTGTTGAGACCGTGATCGAAGTTGACGAAGGTATCCGTTGACCAAAGCCTCTTCTGGAGTTCATCGCGGCTGACAATATCGCCCGGACATTCGAGCAGCATGGCAAGGACTTGGAAGGGCTGCGCTTGGAGTCGAATGCGCATGCCATGCTTGCGAAGTTCGCCCCCGCGGAGATCGACCTCGAACACACCAAACCGGAGCCGGTCGTTGATCTTGCGTTGCTGCTGCATTCCGCACCCATCCTCAACACACAATTTGACGGCTGAAACACTGAAAAGTCGCAAAGGAGTTGTATCTCGATGCGATTTGTTTTGTTGAGCTTAGCTGGGGAGGTGAATTCAAGAGCGAAAGAACTCCCCGTCCATTGCCACAAGCTGCGAGCAAAGACATATTCGACCTGCGCGACGAGAAACACGGAGGAATGTATGGAAAACAGAAACACAAACAAGCTCCTGCACGACCACAACCGTGATGGTGTGGACCGGCGGGGTTTTCTGAAATGTATGGCTTGGGCGGGAACCGGTGCCCTATGCGTAATGCAGGGCGGCGTCCTGAAGTCATTCAGCCTGAGCCGATTGACCGAGTCGGACTCCAAGATGGCGGGGGAGTTCAGCTTCGTGCAGATCAGCGACAGTCATATGGGATTCAACAAGGCGGCGAATCCAGACGTCGTTGGAACCCTGAATGCCGCATTGGACAAAATCAAGCGTCTGGATGCGAATCCGGAGTTCATGCTGCACACAGGCGATATCACTCACCTTTCAAAGCCTGAAGAGTTCGACACGCTGGACCAGGTCCTGAAGGGTGCACCTACTAAGCAGGTCTTCTTCGTACCGGGCGAGCACGACATTCTCAATGACGACGGCAAAGAATACCTGGATCGCTACGGCAAAGGCACGAAAGGTACTGGTTGGTACAGCTTCGATCATAAAGGCGTCCATTTCATGGGACTCGTTAACGTTGCAAACCTGAAAGCAGGCGGCCTCGGTACTCTGGGCGGCGACCAGCTCAATTGGATGAAAGATGACGTCTATCACCTGAAGTCGAGCACGCCGATCGTGGTGTTCGCGCACATCCCTTTATGGAGCGTTTATCCCGAATGGGGATGGGGAACCGAAGACAGTGCGCAAGCTCTTGGATACCTCAAGAAATTCGGTTCTGTGACGGTGCTCAACGGACACATTCACCAGACCATGCAGAAAGTAGAAGGCAACGTGACGTTCCATACGGCCGCTTCCACTGCATTCCCGCAGCCACAGCCAGGGAAGGCTGAATCGCCGGGACCAATGAAAGTGCCCGCGGACCAGTTACGACAACTGCTTGGGCTTACGGACGTCACCTACGTGCAGGGTCATGGCGCTTTGGCTGTGACGGATTCTTCCCTGAGCTAGACCAAACATGAATGGAGACCCGACGATGAAAACAATTGCGCTCTTTATTTTGACGCTTGCGACTGTAGGCATTCTGGCGACCGCGCTGGTGGCTGGAACTGGTGATGGCAGCAATTCGCAACAACACATTTCCGAAGTGAAGATCGACAACTTCAGCTTCGGTCCCAACGAATTAAAGGTGGCTGTCGGAACGACGGTGACCTGGACGAACAGGGACGATATCCCACACACCGTCGTCAGCACAGACGGAGCGTTCAAATCGAAAGTTTTGGACACGGACGAGAAGTTCTCCTTCACGTTCACCAAAACCGGGAGCTATCCGTACTTCTGCTCGATTCACCCGAAGATGACCGGCAAAGTCGTGGTGCAGTGAGGACTTCATGAGTACCGATGCGTTCGATATCAAGACTGTGTTGCTGGCGAAACACGCACAGCACGTGGTCCTGATTCATTTTCCGATCGCGTTGTTCGCGACCGCGGTGGGACTGGATTTTGTGTGGCAGTGGACGAAGAGCGAGGGGATGGCTGCGGCGGCGTACTTCAATTTCCTGCTGGCAGCGATCTCCTCGGTGCCAGTGGTGGCGAGCGGAATAGGTGCATGGCAATGGGCCCTGGAGGGCCAGAGACTGAAGGGAATACTGATGATGCATCTGGTCCTTGGTTGTACTTCCGCAGTGTTGATGTGGATCGTGTTTTGGATGCATTCACAATCTCGGCGCCATCTGGCATACACATTACCCAGATTCCGCTTGTTTGTAGAAGCGCTCGCTGTCGCGAGCGTCATGGTGACCGGTCATGTTGGTGGCTTCTTATCAGGCGTCAACGGTTAACAAAAAGAGTACAAGCTGTTGACGAAACGTTTACAAGATCCCTGCGACTTATGAATGTGGATCACAGTCAAAGCTAAGGCGAACTTAGCGATGCAGAAGGTGAGTATGTACAGCGGACCGAACGCACGAGTTCAACAGAGTGGAGTGAATCTTCTGATCGAGACCAATCGCGAGTCCTCGCCACATTTCGGTCTCGCAAATGCGTCTATCGAACCCTCGGACAGCTTAAGGATAGACGAAGTCGTAACGGTCTTTCCCGCGGGCAATATGTTTCCCATCCCGTTGCGCTTGCACATACGAATCGGCTGCCACACACCAGAATCTGTTTGCGCGGAATCCGTGCAAGCCTCACTCCATGATCTGTTGACGGAAGTCACTGACGCGATCCGAAACTCGCTGGACGATAGACGCCATCGCGAAAATGGCAAATCGGCAGAGAACTCGCCCAAAGTCATTCACTTCGGCGATGTCCAGGTGGATGTCCGAAAGATGGAGTTGTACCGTGCCGGCAGACGGATCGTTTTGACTACCCACGAATTCAAAACACTACGCTACTTCTTGGAACATCCTAACGCTGTGATTTCGAGGGAAGAGCTCCTGAGCCACGTTTGGGGATATCACCATTATCCGACTACTCGCACAGTAGACAACCGGATATTGAGGTTGCGACGGAAGCTCGAACCGAACCCGTCACAACCGATCTATTTCTTGACGGTGCACGGAACGGGCTACAAGTTCGTGCCATAGCGACGCCTGAGCAGGTGCAAATCGTTCGTCTCGGCCCCAATCAAATCTGAAAGTGGAACATAATGAGTAAGAAACCACATCTCACGCACGCAGCGCGATGGATAGTCGCTATTCTGCCTTTATTATTGACCGCTTGCGGTAATCACGCTACTCCAACTCAGCCCAGCCCCACGCCGGCCGTCGTACCTCGCTTTGCTTATGTCGCCAATGGATCCGATAACACTGTGTCGGCCCTTAGCATTGATGCTGTCACTGGAAGACTTCAGATACTTGGCTCCGTACCAAGCTCAGGGTCGTCGCCTATCTCCATTGCGTCAGATCGATCGGGACGGTTTGTGTATGTCGCGCACCACGATTCCGGTGATGTCTCGGTGTTCTCCGTGAATGCCGACACGGGAGTGTTGACTCGGGTAGGATCGCCCGTTCACGCGGGCGACAATCCGCGATCGGTCGTCGTACATCCCACCGGCAAGTTCGCCTACGTCGTAAATGAGTCCTCTAAAGACGTCTCCAGTTTCCGTATCGATAGCAGTACAGGGGAGTTAACGCCTATCGGCTCAACGCCTGTACCGGGAATGGGTCCGCTCTCGATTGCAATAGATCCGGCCGGGCAATTTGCCTATGTCCCGGACACAACGACGAATAGCGTCATCACGTTTTCTGTCGACGGGAATACGGGGGCGCTTGGCTCTTCCGGCGACCCTATTCTGGCCGGAGAAAATCCTGTTTCTGTGATGGTGCACGTCTCAGGCAAATTCGCTTACGTCGTGAATTTCGGCTCCAACAACATCTCAACATTCACCATTGACGCTAACGGGACGCTCACAGCAACCGGCACTCCTGTTGCGACCCGGAATTTCCCAGTCTCGATCGCGGGAGATCCGAAAGGGAAGTTTTTGTACGTCACGAATTTTGGGTCAGGGAGTGTTTCGGAGTTCACGGTTGACCAGACAACCGGAGCGCTCTCGCCGATCGGAACAGTCGAGCAAGTAGGTGTAGCACCGATCTCGATCAACGTAGATCCTTCGGGCAAATTTGCTTATGTCGCGAACTTCGGATCGGACAGCGTATCCGCTTTCGTCATCGACAGCGATAGTGGAGCGCTCACCTCAGCAGGGCAAGCCACCGCGGCGGGTTCGGCACCGGTCTCTATCATTACAACAGGGAAAGTCCAGTAGTTGGGCAGCAACTGCGCTCCAGATCCTGACTCCGCCGACTCAGACGAAAGCAGTTGAACTCGCCCCTCTAAGTGCGTCGAATTCGCGGAACGTAATGTGGGTATCGCCATAGCACGGTCAATCTATGGTGATTTGTCCGAGTTGTTCCCGATTCTGGGAACATCAACGAAAAACCAGCAATCGACTGAAGGAAGTTGGAGATGAAACACCGCTTGCAACTAAATGAAAATGGACGCTTTCGGGTTTTACCCTCAGCGTCCACATTGGTTGCGGGGGCTGGATTTGAACCAGCGACCTTTGGGTTATGAGCCCAACGAGCTACCAGGCTGCTCCACCCCGCACTTGGATAATAACAGCCGTGTATCTCATGGTCAAACTGATGACGCTCATTGCAAGGATTGCGTTCTCAGTTCGCGCAAATGCTTCAGCAACGACGCGCCGGTGAATGGTTTCGGCAGTAGCACAGCCTCACTTCCAACTGCAATTTCGTTTAGTGTTTCGTGCTCCGTGTGGCCGCTCACCAGTAGCACTCGCACATCGCCGTGGATTTTTCTCAATTCGCGCGCCAACTGAAGTCCACTCATTCCTGGCATTACCACGTCCGAAATCAGCACTGCGGGACGTGTCCGGCGCGCTTCCTTCAGCACTTCGTCTGCATTGGCAAATCGAACTGCCTGCACCCCGAAGACTTCAAGGTAGTCGCACATTGCGGTTCGCACACTCTCGTCGTCTTCGCAGACGAAAACTGGACCTTCGATCTGCAATTCTTCGGGTGCTTGTTCCGCCGTAACGTTTTCCTCTTGGTTTGTGTCCGCCGCAGCAGGGAAGTCGATCTGGAACTGAGTTCCGCGCCCTTCAATGCTGTTTACTTCAATCGCCCCGCGGCACTGTTGCACGATCTCTTTCACCGTGGCAAGGCCTAATCCAGTGCCTTTCCCAGACTGTTTTGTCGTAAAAAATGGTTCGAAGATTTTGTCCCGGACTTCCGGTTTGATACCCGTCCCAGTGTCATTTACGAGTAATCGCACCCAATGCTGTCCAGTGGACCCATCCAGGCAATTCATGGACGCAATCGACAGCATCCCGCCATTCGGCATCGCATCGCGTGCGTTAATGGCCAGGTTCATCAGCACTTGTGAAACCCGAACAGCATCAGCCTCGATCGGCAGCAAGTCCGTCGACAAATCAAGTGTCAGTTCCACGTCTTCGGGCAAAAGACGGCGCAACATCGTGGCGGTGTCTGAAATGACCTGGTTCAAGTCCAACACTTCCGAACTCACCGTCTGTCTTCG
Source organism: Terriglobales bacterium (assembly GCA_035561515.1). Classification (NCBI taxonomy): domain Bacteria; kingdom Pseudomonadati; phylum Acidobacteriota; class Terriglobia; order Terriglobales; species Terriglobales bacterium. The sequence goes on from DATMXP010000018.1 coordinate 255,221, forward strand.
AGCAAACATGAGCAACTGGGAGATGATGCCCGCTCCTCGCGCTGACGCCGTGAGAATGTTCGTCAACTTGCGGTCCGTATATGTCGGGTCCGAGGTGTGGCGCATCGCAAGTTCTGCCGACGAATGAACCACCTGGAGCACATTATTCAGATCGTGCGCAACACCTCCAGCTAGTTGGCCCATAGCTTCCAGTTTCTCCGCCTGCATCAATCGGTGTTCCAGGACGTGTTCACGTGTGATGTCACGTTTAACCGCCAGGTAATTGATTACCTCACCGTTGCTGTCGCGCACCGGAGAAATAGTCACATCCTCAAGGTACTCCGACTTGTCTCTCCTTCGATTCCAGAGCCTCCCTTTCCACACTTTGCCCGACTTGATCGTCTCCCAGAGATGCGCGTGCTCCTCTTGTGTCGTCCTCGAACTTCTGAACAGCCTCGGATTGTTTCCCAGAATCTCAGCCTTCGAGTACCCCGTGAGTCGCTCGAAAGCCGGGTTTACATAAACTATGTTCGCTTCCAAGTCTGTGATCACTATGGACTCGTAGGCATGTTCAACTGCTCGTTCAAGCCGCGAGAGTCTTGCCTCCGTGCGTTGCGCATCCTGCAGGTCAACCACTGAGATGACGATATCGACTCGTCCTTCCTTGCCGCCGCCCAGGTAGCACCCGGAAACCAGAACGGGAATTCGCGTGCCGTTCGCCTGAAGGATCTCTGTCTTGAACGGCGTGAACCGCCCGGATCTCTGCAACTGTTTTAGCGTGGCTTCGTCGTCATCACGGAAGTCCGGAACCGTAAGATGGGGCCAGCAAAGCTTCTTTCCGTTCAACTCCTCGCGGGTTCGGCCTGTAATGACCAGGAACACGTCATTGCAGTCGTGAATCAGGCCGGCCTTATCCATCACTGCGATACCCGTTACGCTCGACTCCAGCAGCCGTCTGAACCTGGCTTCGCTCTGTTGCACGGCAGCCAGCATCACCTGAAGTTCCTTCCGCTGCCGCTTCAGTTCCTCATAGGACTGCACTTCCGTCGATACGTCTTGCACCAAGGCCACGACAAACTTGGTCTTGTCGTCTGCCCCAATCCTGGATACCGCTACCCTTACCCAGATTGCTCTTCCGCTCTTGCCCGCGTACTTCCTTTGTCTTACGTAACTCGTGTCCGCGGCATCGGAAAACAGCTTCCGCCATTCGTTCACTGCAGCATCCTGCTGGTCTGCATGGATCAACGTGCGCAGGTTCATGCCGATCAAGGAGTCGCTTGAATACCCCAGCAATCGGGCAAACGCCTCGTTGCAGTCGAGCACTGTTCCGTGCTCGTCTGCAAAATAGACACCAAATGCGGTCTGCTGAAAAATCTCGGTCAGCGCACGTTCCATCCGGTGCGCCTCTATCACGAGCCGACGGCAAAGCCAGAACAAGATGGCGCCCGAACTCGTTACGAACACGAGTCCTTTGGCCGTATGCCACGTCACTGAACTGACTACTATTTGTTCCAGCAGAATGTCTGTGCAGATGATCCACGATGCCGAAAATAGAAGGTAGAGCCCAAGCACCTTTGCCGGACCCTTTATCTGCATCGGATTAGACGGTCTTAAGTAGCGCACCCAAACGCCCTAAAAGGCTTAATGGTGACGCATTTTAGAGTCATTCGGCTGTGACAAACCTCACTGTGCGCGAAAATTTATGTCGATAACGTTAGTAACGGCACCGATAGGTCCATACATTGCCTTAGGCCGTCTTTTCGACTCCAAGATCCTTTATTTCAACAGGCGGTTCTGCCAAAGGGGTGATCTCCGCACCCCCAATCTCCAACGGTTGCCGCCAATCCTTTGCGGAAGAATGACCCGCTTGAACCCATCCGTACCGGGTGAGTAGTGAACCCGCGATGCCGCACAGCGCTGCGGTTCGCCGCAGCTTTGTCTGTGAAGAACTGGTTCCCACCAGGGCGGCCACGCTACGCAGGGCCAACGGCAGCGGTCCTGACAGCACGCCGCCTAGTCGCGTAATCCAACCGCTCGCACCCCGCTTCAGCGGATGCAGCACCCGTTCCTGTCGCGTTTCTAGGTGCACTCCTTCATACGTTTCCCATCCCGCCGCCGCAAGCGCTAGCAGGTTCAGAGCACGTTTATCGGAATGGCCGGCGAGTTCCAGGATGGAACAGGCCGCCTGCACACCCGACATGCCAAAGTGAATCGGTAGCGTCTTGATGTTCCGGTTCCACGCTGGAATTACGGTCGCCCCAATAAGCACGCCGGTGTAGTTGTGGAAGGGAAGTCCCAACGTGGCCGATCCAAACTGCGCGAGGTTGCCGACAATTCTGATCGGCAGCCAATCCCACCGTTTCTGCACTGCCTTGACGAACGCCGTGGCGGCAGCCATGCTGCCGAAAGCTGAAAGCACCCATGCCCCAACGCTCATGGGGCTCTGGAGTTTTATTACTCTCAGCATATTGAGAAATCGCGACGGCCGCCCAAGATCGGCGATCAACAGTGCCGACGAGAGCCCGACGCCGCCCACCGCGAGCCAGCGCGCGTGAGAGGCCAATTCGTAGTCGTCGCCGATCCAGTCCGCCATGGCGCCAATCACCGCAGAGGAACCCGCAGCGCCTCCAACGAAGAAATACAGCGGAATCTCCCATTGCCACTGAGGCTCTTTGAGCAAAGGCATTCCGTAATAGCCAGTTTGCTCGCTTGCTCTGGGGATGGGAGCACCTGATGGCATCACACCTCTGCTGCTGACGAATCCTCGTTGCTCCGCCTCGCGCCGGATCTCGACCAGTTTCTGTTCGCGGTGATCGGGGCGTTCCTCGGGAAGTGCGCTCATTGTTTTCCTCCCAGAAATGCAAACAGGGCAGCCGCCACAAACATCGCCGACCCGATGGCCGCGGAACGCCAGCCGTCCTTCAGGTAAGTAGTCGGAACCTCTGGGTTTGGCGGCAAGTTATATGACTTCGGATTTCCCCGGACCAGAAAGAAGGCATGGACACCCTTCACGCTTGTGTGCTGCGGATCGTAGATTTCTGCGTCTTCGATCCCCTTCGAGCGCAATTCCTCGAGTCGCACCTGCGCGTCGCCCCTCAACTCATTCAGTTCGCCGAACTTGATCGATTCCGTCGGACAGACCGAGGCGCATGCCGGTTTCAACCCAGCCTTCTGCCGGTCGGCGCAAAACGTGCACTTGAATGCACGACCGTCTTTTTGATTCTTCTGTACCACACCAAAGGGGCACGCTGTCACACAGTACGCGCAACCGTTACACACGTCAGGTTGCACGAAAACGCCGCCGAACTCCGTCCTCACAATGGATCCCGTCGGGCACGCTTCAAGGCATCCGGCTACTTCGCAATGCTTGCAGACGTCCGAGGAAAATTCCCAGCCGGGCTGCAATGCCGAATTTCCACCCAGCCCGGCAATCGTGTCGTTCTCGACGAACTTCACGTGGCGCCATGTTGAATGTCCAACGGCCGCGGTGTTGTCGTAGGAGAAACCGGTCCAATCAAGTCCGTCTTCCGCTAAGCCATTCCATTCTTTGCAGGCCACTTCGCAGGCTTTGCAGCCAATGCACAATGTCGAATCAGTGAAGAATCCCGTCGTTTGGCTCATGCCACCCTCTGCTGGTCCTTGGATAGGAATTTTTCCACTCCTCCGCCGCCGGCGATCCGGCCGGGCGTTATATTGCAGACCAGTGCTTTCGTCTCCATGATGCGGACGTTCGGCTCCTCGGAAATCGCCAGCAGATCATTGGCAACGTCGCCGTCTACCAGCCCTTTCCATCCCCAGTGATAGGGAAGACCTACCGTGTGTACAGATCGTCCTTCGATCCACAGCCGGTGCATTCTGGTCGTCACCAGCGCCCGTGCGGAAATCGCTCCTCGGGGAGAACTGATCGTCACCCACGAGCCATGCTCGATCCCAGCCTCTTCCGCCAACTCAGGAGAAATCTCGCAAAACAACTCAGGCTGCAATTCCGATAGGTGACTTAATCGACGGCTCATCCCGCCAGCCGTGTGGTGCTCGGTTAACCGGTAAGTCGTAAGCAGGTACGGATAGCGCCTGTCGTTTGGCTGGAAGGCGTAAACGTTATCCGGGCGTTCCTTCGTGTCCGCTCCCGGATTCGTCTGCCGCTCCGGATAGAGCGGATTGGTGAACAGCGACTCCAACGGCTCGTAATGTGTAGGGAACGGTCCGTCTTTCAAACCGCTCTCGACGTACAACCACGCGACGCCATCCGAATGCAGGATGAACGGCCTGTCTCCCGGTAGTGCGTCGATTCCTTTTCCGTTTTGCAGGTCGCCAGCATGGTCAGGCCGCTTCTTCAAATCGAAATCCGGGCGGTCGAGCCCTGTCCACTCCTGCTTCGCCTCATCCCACCACACCAGCTTCTTTCGCTCGCTCCACGGCTTTCCATCGGGACGCGCCGACGCGCGGTTGTAGATGATCCGGCTGTCGTTCGGCCAAGTGAATCCCCAGCCATGACCGAGTGCGTCTTTCGGCTCCCGCTGGTTCGCTCGATTCAGCCCCGGTTCTGGATAGATTCCGGCATAAATCCAGCATCCACACGCCTTCGAACCGTCCGTCTTGAGTTCTTTATAGGATTTGATCAGCGTGCTGCTTTCCCAATCGAATCCATTGATTTCTTGAAGTACTTCTTCAATGTCTGGCTCGGCCTCCTTGCCGTGTGTCCGATAGTTCCATGTCAGCGAATTCAATGGCGCATTTCTCGGACGCTGGTCAGCCGTAGCCTTCTGTTTCAATCGTCGCCCGAGGTGATAGATGAACCACGCGTCGCTGCGCGCATCACCCGGCGGATCCACCGCCTTTTCGCGGTACTGGATCAACCGCTGCGTATTCGTAAAGCTTCCTTCTTTCTCCGCCGTCCCAGCGGCAGGAAACAGGAACACTTCGGTTTTGATCTTTGTGGGATCGAGTTCACCTCGTCGGACCTCGGGAGAGTCCATCCAAAACGCAGCGGTCTCCGTTTCCACCATGTCGCGAACCACCAGCCAGTTCAGGTTCGCCATGGCCGTCCGTTGCAGTCTTCCATTCGGAGCGCCAACCGCCGGGTTCTGGCCCATCACGAACAGCCCGTCCAGTTTTCCGTCCGCCATGTCGAGCCAGAAACCGAATTCCGAATGATCTCCCGTGACTCGCGGCAGCCAGTCAAAGCCCCAGCGGTTCTCTTTCGTCGCGCACTTGCCGTAATAGGCTCGCAGCAGGCTGACGATGTAGCTTTCAAACTCTGCCCAAATCCCCGTTTGGCTCGTGTGTTTCTTTAAGTAATGCTCCCAAGTATTGGTCTCGTTTTCGACAAACGGCATCGGCAGATAACCCGGAAGGATGTCATACAAGGTCGGAATATCCGTCGAGCCTTGAATGGATGCGTGCCCTCGCAAGGCCAGAATTCCGCCACCAGGTCTTCCAATGTTGCCCAGCAGGGTTTGTAGAATTGCCGCGGCGCGAATGATCTGCGCGCCCTTCGAATGATGCGTCCAACCGACTGCGTAGCAAATGGCGCCCGTTTTCTCCGGACCAGACGCACTGACGAACGCGTCTGCTGTCCGCAGAAACACTTCCCGAGCCAATCCGCACTGCTCTTCCACAAGTTCCGGCGTGTATCGGCTAAAGTGCTTCTTTAACATCTGCAGTACGCATCGCGGATCCTGCATCGTTGGATCTGACTTGTACTTGTTCGCGTACCCTGATTCACCGCCGCGCTGGCCGTGACCGCCGGCAGGCTGCGCCTGACCGGAAGCCTCCGAGCTTTTCCGTACCGGTTCGCCTTCGTAGAGCCATGTTTCGGGGTTGTATTTCTTCGTTTCTTCATCCCAACCTGAGAACACGCCGCCAAGATCCTCGGCGTCACGATAGTCTTCTCTCAGCAGGAATGAAGCGTTGGTGTAATGCTGGACGTATTCGCGGAAGTACAAGTCGTTCTGGAGCACGTAATTGATCATCGCGCCCAGGAAGATGATGTCTGTTCCGGGCCGCATCGGCACCCAAATATCGGCCATCGCCGACGTCCGGGTGAACCGCGGATCGACGTGGATCACAGTGGCTCCGCGCTCGCGCGCTTCCATGACCCATTGGAAACCGACCGGATGATTTTCGGCCATGTTCGATCCCATAATCAGGATCGCATCGGCATTCGCCAGATCCTGCTGCGCGGTGGTTGCACCGCCGCGGCCGAACGATGTGCCCAGACCGGGCACAGTCGAGCTATGTCATATTCGGGCCTGGTTGCTGATGCAGTTCATTCCTAAACCGCCAGCAAACAGCTTCTTAATAAGGTAGTTCTCTTCGTTGTCGAGAGTTGCTCCGCCGAGGTGAGCGATACCTAGCGTGTGCATCAGAAGGTTGCCGTTGTCGTCCTTTTCCTGGAAGGTGAGATTGCGTGTTTCCCAGACGCGATCAGCAACCATGTCCATCGCGGTTTCGAGGTCGAGTTGTTCCCAGGCGGTCGAGAATGGACGGCGGTGAAGAACCTTGGTGAGCCGGTTCGGATGAGTGTGCAACTGGTAAGTGTCGGAACCCTTTGGACAGAGGCGTCCGCGCGAGATGGGCGACTGTGGATCGCCTTCGATGGCAACCAGCTTTCCTTCTTTATGGAAGACCAACTGTCCGCAACCGACGCCGCAGTAAGGGCAGACGCTGCGGGCGACGTCGCAGCCCTGAGTTTTAGGAGCCAGTGTTCGCGTGTGGTCAGTCCAAGATTCTTCGCCTGTTCCGTCTGCTCCGGTTTGCAGTTGCTTGATGACTGGCCAGCGAGACAAAAACTCCTTCAGCATTTTCCGCACCCCAATCAATCAGAGACCAGCAGTTCGTCGCTGGTTGTCCGTGATTCATCAGAGTGCGGAACGCAACCGATTCGGGTCTCGTCCCAAGTTTCACCAGAACTGGTTAACTTAGCCGCAATCTTCGCGTCTATCGGTACAAAGGTGAGGAGATCGCGCGCAGCGGCCGAGCCTTCGAACCCAGGATTCGGCCCCGATCATGACAAGTCCCAGGAGCAGCCGTTTTGAAATTGTCGCCGGAATGCGCAGCATGATGCAGCCGCGACATGATTCCTTTGTTCCATCGTGGTACTCGGATAACATTCTTTCCATGTTCTCGCGGAGAACCGGCTGGAACCTGGAAACCAATTCGTTCACGCTCGCCGTGCAGGAGCATTTGCGGCAGGGCCGCGAACTGCTCGACCTGACGATCGCAAACCCGACGCAGGCCGGACTGGAATACGACACGGCGACGATCGTCAGCGCGCTCGGAAATCCGGCGTCGCTCACGTACGATCCGCAACCGCGCGGCTTGCTCGTGGCCCGCGAAGCTGTCTCCGACTACTACCGTGAACTTGGCGTGTCGGTTCCGGCCGACAGCCTGATCATGACGACGAGCACGAGCGAGGCGTATTCGTTCGTCTTTCGACTTCTCTGCGATCCCGACGACGAGATCCTGCTTCCGAGTCCGAGTTATCCGTTGTTCGAGTTCCTGGCACAAATCCAGGACGTAAAACTCGTGCCTTACGAGCTTGTCTACGACCACGGCTGGCAGATCGACTTTCACTCGATCCAACAGGCGCTTACGGGACGCACGCGGGCAATCATCCTGGTGAACCCGAACAATCCGACAGGTTCGTTCGTGCGGTCCGCGGAAAGGGAACAGCTCAACGAAATCTGCCATGAGCGGTCGCTGGCGCTCGTGGTTGACGAAGTATTCTTCGACTTCAACCTGTCGGGCGAGCGTTTTGAAACCTTCGCCGGCAACGATGAAGCACTGACGTTCACGTTGAGCGGACTTTCAAAAGTTTCCGGACTGCCGCAGATGAAAGTTGCATGGATCGCCTCCAGCGGTCCGGGCGAAATCCTGAAACCGGCGCTGGAGCGGCTGGAGGTAATCGCGGATACATACCTGTCGATGAATGCACCGATCCAACAGGCGATTCCAACGTTGCTGGAGCAGCGGCGCAAGTTCCAGTCGCAGCTCATGGAACGCTTGCGAATGAACCTTGCCGAACTGGATCGGCAGCTTGCCGCCCAGAAGGTGTGCACGCGATTGAACGTCGACGGAGGATGGTATGCAATCCTGCGCGTACCGGTTACACAAACAGATGAAGCGCTGGCCATCGAGCTACTGGCGATGAAAGGGGTGCTGGTGCATCCGGGGCATTTCTTCGACTTCGGCTTTGAAGGGTACCTGATCCTCAGCCTAATGACACCGGAGGCGATTTTCGCGGAAGGCGTTTCCCGCATACTCGGCAACTTTCGCTGAGCCATTGCGGTTTCTGACCTCTGACCCCCCTCCCCCCCCTATTTTGGCTTCATATAAGAAAACAAAGCAGTTACGCGAGCGTCTGGCT